>NZ_BAAALT010000322.1:0-773 GCF_039528515.1 Luedemannella flava | reverse complement strand
CGGCGCGCGGACGATCGCCCTCGAGGTCGAGATCACCGACATCCAGCGCACGCAACTCGCCGACGCGACACCCGGTGTGCCAGAGCATGAGAGCGATAACGTGTACCCGACTGGCGTACTCGTAGCGACCGAGCCAATCGACAATCTCGACGGCCCGGTCAGGATCAAGCGTGCTATCGCTCACGCCCTGACTCCCGTCCATCCGGGGGAGCGGGACCTGATCGTACAGCCCCTCTTTCACCGCGTCAATTTGAGCACAGAACCGTAGGAACGCCCGCAACGTCGCGAGATCGCCTCGCAATGTGACCGTCTTCAACTCCTCACCGGAGTAGCCGCCTTCGCGTCGCCAGATGCGATAAGCGTACAGATCACGGCCAGACAGCATATTCAGGTCCGCAATGCCTTCTTCATCGCACCACGCAACGAACGCCCGCAGGCGATAGTACTGGCCCTCGAGCGTCTTCTCGGACGTATCGTCGCTCCGCGACTCGAGGTACAAGTCAAGGGCCTCCGACGGCTCGAGCGACTCGAGTTCATCACTCACCGCCATCACGCTCCTCGGGGACCGGCGGAACGTGCGGTGGAACGGGCCGATCGTTACGGAACTCGTCGACCATCCGTTCCTCGCGGCGCATCCGACAGTGATTGCAGACCGAGGGACGCGCCTGGTCGTCGATCTTCTCGTCGGGCTTGTACCGAAGCGTCGCCTGGTCGCCGCAGTCGTAACAGACGCCGTACAGGCTCATCGATCATCACGCCCCTGCCAGTTCTCG
>NZ_BAAALT010000321.1:0-762 GCF_039528515.1 Luedemannella flava | reverse complement strand
CTTCTTGTTGCCGGAGGCGTCGAACAGCAGGGGGTTCTCGCCGGTGCGCCAGGAGTCGCTGTCGCGGATGCCCCAGACGGTGATGCCGGTGCAGCGGGCTACGGCGAGGCAGGCCCTGACCACGTTCGCGTACCCGGTGGCCTGGGAGGAGCCGGCGATGTCGAGTTCGGTGATCTGGACGTCGACGCCGAGGTTGGCGAAGCGTTGGATGTTCTGCTGGTAGTCGCTGGGTGGCCCGTTGGTCAGGTGTGACTGCAGGCCGACGCAGTCGATCGGTACGCCGCGGGCTTTGAAGTCGGCGATCATGTTGTAGACGGCGGTGGATTTCGCGTTGATGCCGTCGGTGTTGTAGTCGTTGTAGCAGAGTTTCGCGTTGGGGTCCGCCGCCCGCGCGGCCCGGAACGCGGCTTCGATCCAGTCGTTGCCGGTGGCCTGCAGGATCGATGAGCGTCGTGCGCCGCTGTTGCCGTCGGCGAAGGCTTCGTTGACGACGTCCCAGGCGTAGATCTTGCCGCGGTAGTGGGTCGCGACCTGGGTGACGTGGTTGATCATCGCGCTGCGCAGGGTGGAGCCGGACAGGCCCTGCGCCCACCCCGGCATCTGGGCGTGCCAGAGCAGGGCGTGTCCGCGTACGCGGGAGCCGTTGCCCAGGGCCTGGTTGAGGATGCGGTCGCCGTTGGTGTAGGTGAAGTTGCCGCGCGAGGGTTCGGTCGCGTCCCACTTCATCTCGTTCTCGGCCGTGACCATGTTGAACTCGCGGTT
>NZ_BAAALT010000320.1:0-756 GCF_039528515.1 Luedemannella flava | reverse complement strand
GCCCACGCGGTCGCGGCGCAGCTTCGTCAGGCCCGCGTCGTTCAGCCGGGTGAGAACGCTGTCGCCGATGCGCACCTCGCCCCGGTCGACCGTGTCCAGGCCGGCGAGGCAGTGCATGAGGGTGGACTTGCCGGACCCGGACGGGCCCATGATCGCGGTCAGCTTCTCCCAGGCGAACTCCGCGTTGATGCCGCGCAGCGCCACCACCTGCGCTTCGCCGCTGCCGTACACCTTCCACACGTCCCGGGCGGAGGCCGCGATCTGACTCACGTAGATCAAACTAACGGGCGGAACGCCCGGCTAGTGAGCTATCCGCCTAATCAGCCCGCGACGGCGCGTACGGTGTCGAGATGCTTGAGCCGGTCCAGGACCGCGTCGGCGGTCGGGGCGGTCAGCTCGTCGACGATCTGCCCGTCCGCGAGGAAGATCACCCGGTCGGCGTACGAGGCGGCGTTCGGGTCGTGGGTGACCATGACGATCGTCTGCCCGTACTCGTGGACGCTGCGGCGCAGGAACGCGAGCACCTCGGCGCCGGAGCGGGAGTCCAGGTTACCCGTCGGCTCATCGGCGAAGATCACTTCGGGGTGGGCGACCAGGGCCCGGGCACAGGCGACGCGCTGCTGCTGGCCGCCGGACAGCTGCGACGGGCGGTGGCCCAGACGCCCGCCCAGGTCCACCGTGGCCACGACCGTGTCGAACCACGCCCGGTCCGGCTTACGGCCGGCGATGTTCAGCGGCAGCAGGATGTTCTCCTCG
>NZ_BAAALT010000319.1:0-739 GCF_039528515.1 Luedemannella flava | reverse complement strand
CGGGGCGACCGCGGAGGAGGCGTGGGCGTATCTCGGCGACGACCCGGCCGTCGCGCGGGTCGTGCGGGCCGCCGTGCGCGCCCAGCACCGGGGCGCCGCGTTCGCCGAGGCGCTGACCCCGGTCGCCGACGACCTGCGCGCCGCCGACCTCGCCGCCGCCGAGGCCGCCGGGCAGCGGGCGGCCGTCCTCATCGTCCTGCCGCTCGGGCTGTGCTTCCTGCCCGCCTTCGTGCTCGCCGGGCTCGTCCCGGTGGTCGTCGCCGTCCTCGGCGATGTGCTTCCCCACTGACGGAAGGAGTTAGTTTCCATGCGCGCACGCGCGATCCGCCTCCGTACGAGGCTCCTGACCCATCTCGGCGCCGACCGTGGCATGTCCACGGCGGAGTACGCCGTCGGCACGCTCGCGGCCGTGGCGTTCGCCGGCCTGCTGCTCAAGGTGGTCACGTCCGACCCGGTGCAGAAGGCGCTGAGCGGCATCATCACGCGGGCCCTGAACTGATGGAGGACCGGAAGGTGCGGTGGGCCGACCGGCCCACCGCACCACCCCATCCCCGATCGCCGGCCGGGACCGGGCCGCGGAACAGACGACCCCGTACGGGCGGGCGGGACAAGGGCGCGGCCACCGTGGAGATCGCCGTGGCGCTGCCGGTACTGGTGCTGCTGACGTTCGTGGCGATCGGGGCGGTCAACGCCGTCCTCGCGCGGGTGCGGTGCGTCGACGCGGCCCGCGACGCCGCCC
>NZ_BAAALT010000318.1:0-710 GCF_039528515.1 Luedemannella flava | reverse complement strand
CGCCACCGCGCCGACCCCGCCGGCTCCGCCCACCGAGGACTCCGGAGCCACGAGCGAACACGTCGGGCGGCGTCGCCGGATCACCGGGGCCCAGCCCACGCCGCGCGTCGCTCCCGACGAGCCGCGCGCGCCGCTCGGCAGCCCCGCGGCGCCCAGCGGGCCCCCCGTGACCCCGGGGATGTCGGGCTCCTTCGGGAGCCCGGTCGCCTCCGGCCCGTCAGGTGGCACCGGCGGCGGTCGGCTGGGCCGACGCTCCCGCGACACGGGCGAGAACACGCGCGCCGACGCCACCCCGCCGCCGCGCGCGCCCGGGCTCGGTCAGCCCGGTCCGTCGACGCCGACGCGCGTGAGCCGCGACTCGCCCGCGTGGCACGAGTTCACGGGGGAGACCCCCCGCGTCTCCGGCGCGCCCACACCGGCGCCCGCACCCCGCCCCGCGACCTCGGGCGGCCTGTTCGGCAACACGGGCGACCTGTTCGGTGGCACCGGCGACCCGTTCGGCGGCCCCCGGCCCGGCGCCCGCCCGCCGGCGTCGGCCGACGAGACCGCCATCCGGCCGCCGATCACCAACTCCTCCGAGACCATGGAGGTCGCCCGCGTCGTCGACCCGCCGACCTCGGGCGGGTCCGGCGCGACGCCTCTGATCGCCTCCCGGCCGACCGGCCGTCCGCCGGTCATGCCCGGCCCGGCCGTCATGCCCGGTCCCGGTG
>NZ_BAAALT010000317.1:0-700 GCF_039528515.1 Luedemannella flava | reverse complement strand
CCGGCCCCGGACGCGCTGCCCGAGAGCCCGCCCCGCCCGGCGCTCCCGGCGTCCCCGGCCCCCGACAGTCCCGAGCCGACCAGCCTCGCCCTGCCCGTCGCCGGGCCACTCCCGGCGCCTTCCGTCGGGCCACTCCCGGCGCCCGCCGCCAGGACGCAGCCGGACGGCCGACCCGCCGAGTCTTTCGAGTGCGCGGACCGTGACGCGCCCGACGACTTCCCCGACCGGGACGCGCCCGACGACGGCGTCGACGAGGATCCGAGCGAGCCGGAGGCGGACGCGCCCGTCGCCTGGTGGGAGCCGACCGGAGCGGAGCAGGCCGTCGTCTGGCCGGAGGCGTACGCGCCGCCCGCCGCCCCGGCAGCGCCGACCGCGCCCGTGTCGGCGGGGTCACCAGAGGTTCCCGCCGCGTCGACGCCGCCCGCGTCGCCGAACGCCGCGTCGCCCTCAGGCGCCGACATGCCACGGGCCGATGCCGACGCGCGGCCGCGAAATGCGGATGTGCTCCCGCTGGGTGCGGATCTGCTGCCGCTGGGTGCTGATCTGCTGCCGCTCGTGCCGGGTGGTACGCCGCTCGCGGCCGGTGCCGCGGGGCCGGTGCTGCCGATGCTGGAGGAGGCGCCCGGCCCGCCCGGGTCGCTCGCCGGCGCGGCCGCGTCGCTGGCGAACGGCATCGGCGCGCGCCTCGGCGCGGCCGGGG
>NZ_BAAALT010000316.1:0-692 GCF_039528515.1 Luedemannella flava | reverse complement strand
CTTGGACGATGACGAGGCGGTGGCTGTCCACGAGTGCTTCAAGAGACTTGATGTTCTTGTTCATGGCTGGTCCTGCGTCCAGTCGTCGGGGACGTAGACCTGGTCTTGGGTCCAGGTGTCGGTTTTGGTGGCGTGGTCTACGAGGTGTTCTTCGAGCAGTTGGCGTGCTTCGTAGAGCGCGTCGATGAGTTGGCTGAGTGCGGTGACGGAGCCGGTGATGAGTTCGAGTTCGATCGGGGTGTTTCCCAGATCGATGGCGACCAGTGGGGTTTCGCCGTTGCAGGCGAGGTTGATGCCGGCCACGGTGTTGTCGGTGAACTCGTAGCCGATGAACATGCGGTCGTCGCGTTCGCCGCCGTTGGCGTCGTAGTAGGTGGTCATGACCCCGACCCTTCGTCCTGGTGGCGGATGAACAGTTGGTGCCAGGTGCCGTGGTTGGACATGGCCTGGCGCAGGTTGCTGCGGCATTCGAGGCAGCCGCTGGGGGCCGTTTGGCTGTAGACGATGTAGCCGCAGTCGTGGACGTAGGCGTACTTGTTGGTGGTGAAGTCGAGTAGTGCCGCGTAGCCGGTGTCGAAGTCGGGCTCGACTCCGAGCAGGAACAGCGGGTTTGTTGTGGGTGTGGTGGTCATAGCGGTTAGGCCGCCTTTCGGAGGTGTACTGCGCGGCGGACGATCTGGTTGACGTGGTGG
>NZ_BAAALT010000315.1:0-657 GCF_039528515.1 Luedemannella flava | reverse complement strand
GGCGGCGCACGGCGGCGCCCAGCGTGGCGGCGACCTCGCCGGGCCGGGCCAGCCGGGTCGCGTCGTTCGCGCCGATGAGGATCACGGCCAGGTCGGGCCGGTCGCCGAGCAGCGCGCGGGCCACCTGGGTGGGCAGGTCGGCGCTGCGCGCGCCGGCCACCGCCACGCTGGACAGCGTGATCGTCGCGCCCGCCTCGGCGAGCAGTTGGGCGAGCTGGCCGCCGACCGTGTCCGCGACGTCCGTGACGCCCACGCCCAGGGCCGTCGTGTCGCCGAGCAGCACGATGCGCAGCGGCGGACGCTGGGCGTTGCCCACCGTCGTGCGCATGGCCATGCCCAGCTCGGGGCGCGCGTACCGGCGGGCGCGGGCCGCCACGGCCTCCGCCGCCAGCAGCGTCACGCCGCCGATCGCGCCGGCGACGAGCGCCAGCGTCGCGCCGCGCGTCACCTGTTGTCTGATCCGTGCACTCTTCACGCCGACTCCACGGGGTCCACCTGCTCTGCCACGGAGCGTACGGGCACACCCGCCTCCCGCGCAGCCGGTGGATGCAGCCGGACCCGCCGGCGCAGCTGCGCCCAGCGGCCCAGCGCGCCCCGCAGTTGCCCGTCGACCACCGCGCCGGCCACCTCCGTGCCCGGGCGCGCCGCCGCGACGGT
>NZ_BAAALT010000314.1:0-654 GCF_039528515.1 Luedemannella flava | reverse complement strand
AGAGGACGTTTTGCGAGGTTTCCGTAGTTCGTCCTCGCTCGATGTTGTGAGGTTCTGGTCCCGCTGATGTCCGCTCGTGCCGGTTGCCGTTGGGTTGGTCGTGGATGGACGTAAGCCGTATCCCAGCGACGTGACCGACGCCCAGTGGGCGGTGGTCGGCCCGTTCCTGGAGGCGTGGAAGGCCCGGCATCCGTCGGTGTCGGGGCATCAGGGCCGCTATGAGTTGCGGGAGATCCTGAACTCGATCTTTTACCAGAACCGGACCGGCTGTCAGTGGGCGTACCTGCCGCATGATCTGCCGCCGAAGTCCGCGACGTACTACTACTTCGCCTTGTGGCGTGACGACGGCACCGACCAGGCGATCCACGATCTGTTGCGCTGCCAGGCGCGGGAGAAAGCCGGTCGGGCGGAGGACCCGACGGCGGTCGTGTTGGACACCCAGTCGATCCGCGCCGCGAACCATGTTCCGGCCGCCACGACCGGTAAAGACGCGGGCAAGAAGGTGCCGGGTCGTAAGCGGGGTCTGGCCGTCGACGCACTCGGACTCATCATCGCGGTGGTGGTGACGGCCGCGTCGGTGACCGACAACGCGATCGGAATCAAGTTGCTCGACAAAGTGGTTGAGCACACCCCGACGGTGACCAAGGCGTGGGT
>NZ_BAAALT010000313.1:0-649 GCF_039528515.1 Luedemannella flava | reverse complement strand
CGTCTCCAATCGGTGTTCTAGAACACCACCATCATAGGTGTTGGAGTGCGCGAGGGTCTAGTAATCGTCCCGCGCGTTGACCCGGTCGATGCCGCCATAGCCTGTGGCCGCCACAGAGCGGGCAATCTCAACGTCATGAGGATCTGGTTCGATCCCCTGCTCTCTGGCCGCGAGCAGGCGCTTGTGCACCTTCTGTAGCTCCAAGACGTCAGCCAGCCGTGCTTCTGCGATCTCGTCCCACGTTGCCATCGTCAATCCCACTTCAGACCGGTGATGCGTTCGTACATAGCAACGTAGCGAGCCCGCGTCTCGTCAACGACCTCTTGGGGGATCTCGGGGCCTGGGGGAGTCTTGTCCCAGGTGCCCAGATCGCGAGCCCAGTCGCGTACGAACTGCTTGTCGTATGAGATCTGGCGCTGTCCAGGCTTCCAGTCCTCGTCACGCCAGTACCTCGAGGAATCCGAGGTCAGAACCTCGTCGGCTAGGACCAGCGTTCCATCCTTTGCGAGACCGAACTCAAACTTGGTGTCGGCGAGGTGCACCCCCCGGCCGTCTGTGATCGCCGTAGCGCGCTTGAAGAGCTCTAGCGTCTTCTCCTTCAGAGCTTCCGCGAGCTCCGCACCAACGGCCGCCGAGACCTCATCGAAGG
>NZ_BAAALT010000312.1:0-639 GCF_039528515.1 Luedemannella flava | reverse complement strand
ACACCCACCGACGTGCCGATTCTGCGCCTGATCGACTCGACACCGGTTCCGGCCGGCATGTCCCGCGAGACCGCCCGACGCTCGGACCTGGCCGGCGATGCCGGATACGGCTACTGCCCCTCGCACTCACGCTACTTCTGGGGCATGCGCCTGTACCTGGTCACCACCGCCGAAGGCATGCCGGTTACCTGGTGTCTGGCCCACCCGAAACTCGACGAACGCGACGTGACCGCCGCACTGTTGGAACTCGACCACCACCTCGTCACGGCCGGGCAGGTGATCCTGGCCGACAAGGGCTTCGCCGGCAAGAACTTCGAAACGTTCCTCCGCAACGACCTGGGGGTACACCTGGTCCGCCCAGCCCGCCGCAACACCAACGACCCGCAGCCCGGTCCTGCCGAACAAGCACTGCTACGCATGCGCCAATGGATCGAGGCGATCTTCGACACGCTCAAAGGCCAGCTCAGCCTCGAACAACACGGCGCACGCCGCCGACACGGCATCTACGCCCGCGTCGGACAACGCCTCCTGGCCATGGCCACGTGCATCTGGCACAACACCAACATCGGCGCACCCAGAAAACGATCACTCATCGCGTACGACCACTGACCAGCCCGAACTTCGGACTCAATCATCTAG
>NZ_BAAALT010000311.1:0-626 GCF_039528515.1 Luedemannella flava | reverse complement strand
CGCCGTGCCGCCGCCCGGCCGGCGGCGGACCTCCAGCGTGCCGCCGCTCGCCCGGGCGCGCTCGGTCATGCCGACCAGGCCGTGATGGCCGGCCCGGGGCAGTGTGTGCAGGTCGGAGGGGACGTCGAAGCCGGCGCCGTCATCTTCGACGGTGAGCCGCAGCAGCCGTCCGTCGCGGCGCAGTCCGACGTGGACGGCGCTCGCCGCCGCGTGTGCCTCGACGTTGCGCATGGCCTCGCGCAGGATCCAGCACAGCTCGTAGCGGATCGTCGGCGGCGCCGCGACGTCCTGCGCGTCGACCTCGACGCGCCAGCCGCGCCGGCCCCACTCGTCGGCGATCGTGCGCACCGCGTCCGCGAGCGGCAGGGTGAGCGTGCCCGAGCGCAGCTCGCTCAGCAGCTCCCGGGCGTCGCGGGCGGCGTCGAGGGTGCCCTCGCGCAACGTCTGGGCGAGCTGCGAGGCCCGGGTCGGCTCGGCCAGCGTCAGGGGCAGCGCCGCCGCGCCGAGGGCGAGCGCGTCGAGGGTCTTGGCCAGCGAGTCGTGCATCTCGAGCGCGCGCCGGGCGCGTTCGAGCGCCGCCGCGGCCTCCTGCGCCCGGGCGCGTTCCTCGGCGCGTCGCCGCCGGG
>NZ_BAAALT010000310.1:0-619 GCF_039528515.1 Luedemannella flava | reverse complement strand
CCCCTCGCGACCAGCCTGGCCAACCGGTTCGCCAACCGCGGCGAAACCCACGACGACCTGACCCAGACCGCCACCATCGGCCTCATCAAGGCCGTCGACCGCTTCGACCCCACCCGCGGCGTCGAGTTCGCCGCCTACGCCGTACCCACCATCGTCGGCGAAATCAAACGACACTTCCGCGACCACACCTGGGACGTGCGCGTACCCCGCCGCATCCAGGAACTACGCCTGCAGGTCGCCGAAGCCGCCAACACCCTGACCAACACCCTGCACCGCGAACCCACCCCCGCCGACATCGCCACCCACCTCGGCATCACCGAAACCGACGTCCGCGACGGCCTCACCGGCGCAGGCGCCTACAACGCCATCAGCCTGCAGACCCCCACCCGCCCCGGCACCGACAGCGGCGGCGAGATCGGCGACCTCCTCGGCGACACCGACCCCGACCTCGACCTCACCGAACTACGCGCCACCCTCGCCCCCGCACTGGCCACCCTCGACGAGCGCGAACGCCGCATCCTCGGCCTGCGCTTCTACCACAACATGACCCAGTCCCAGATCGCCGACCAGATCGGCGTCTCCCAGATGCACGTCTCCCGACTCCTCACCCGCGCCCTCA
>NZ_BAAALT010000309.1:0-610 GCF_039528515.1 Luedemannella flava | reverse complement strand
ACGTCGTGAGACAGTTCGGTCCCTATCCGCCGTGCGCGTAGGATACTTGAGAAGGGCTGTCCCTAGTACGAGAGGACCGGGACGGACGAACCTCTGGTGTGCCAGTTGTCATGCCAATGGCACGGCTGGTTGGCCACGTTCGGAAGGGATAACCGCTGAAAGCATCTAAGCGGGAAGCTCGCTTCAAGATTAGGTATCCCACCCCTAGAGGGTTAAGGCCCCCAGCCAGACCACTGGGTTGATAGGCCAGAAATGTAAGCCCGGTAACGGGTTCAGTTGACTGGTACTAATAGGCCGAGGACTTGACCTACAAACATGCTACGCGTCCACTATGCAACTCTGAAACAACACACCACCCGACCACGAACCTCAACCTTGGGGTGAGTGTTCGACCGGGATTGGTTGATAGTTTCATAGAGTTACGGCGGCCATAGCGGTGGGGAAACGCCCGGTCCCATCCCGAACCCGGAAGCTAAGCCCACCAGCGCCGATGGTACTGCACCCGTGAGAGTGTGGGAGAGTAGGACGCCGCCGGACAAACATTCCCCTCAGCCCCACCCACTTTCCGGGTGGGGCTGAGGGCGTTTTCATATACGCCCGCGTCCGGACC
>NZ_BAAALT010000308.1:0-602 GCF_039528515.1 Luedemannella flava | reverse complement strand
CTGTACGTCACTGGGACGGATGACTCGATCGTCTCGACACCGACAGGCAAAGGCAAAAGCTGGAGCCGAGACTTATCTGGCTCGGGCACAGGCGTTTCGGTCCATCCTGACGATCCTGTTGTCTATTGCTCTGATAATGACGGGAACGTCGTGGCTTTCAACGTCGAGGACGGCTCTGAAAAGTGGGAGTACGACACTGGTACGGGGCGATCTCGCGGTATCGGGATTGCTCGCGATGGCGATCTCGTTTTTATCGACACAGATGACGGAGCCATCAGAGCACTGGACTCTAAGGATGGTTCAGAAGAATGGGAAGCAAGCGCTCCGGGGTCTGTCACTGACTTCGCAACCCATCCCGACGGCTCTGAGCTTTACGCATCGATCCGCGAGGACACGGGTCCCGCTGTTGCCTACGATATTGAGGACGGGTCTGAATTATGGTCCGTCGAACGCGGAAACGGCCGCGCCGAAGGAATTGATGTCTCTCCTGATGGAGAAACGATCTATCTCGCAACTCGTCCCGCGCTTATCGCCCTCAACAGTGACGACGGGTCCGAGGTCTGGACCAGCGACAGCGAGGGAGACGACGATATTAGGGGAGT
>NZ_BAAALT010000307.1:0-593 GCF_039528515.1 Luedemannella flava | reverse complement strand
CGGCGCGACCGTCACCGGGCGGCCCCGGCACGTCGGCAGCAGCGGCCAGGCCAGCTCGTGCAACGCTCCGGTCGGCACGATGACCAGCGGACGGTCGCCGACCAGCGGGCGCAGCGGGCGCAGGAGCAGGTGGTCCAGGCGGGCGGCGGCGTGTTCGGCGGCCGTGCGCGCGGCGCTCAGCGCGGCCGCGCTGCCACGTCGCAGCGCCAGCCGGCGGGTGGCGAACCGCAGGGCGGCCGACTCCGTGGCGACCTCCGCGGCCGGACCCAGCGCCCGCAGCCGCACCCGCTGCCCGGTGGCGACCACCGCGAGCAGCGACCCGTCGAGCTGCACGAACTCGATCAGTGTCCGGGGGCCCAGCGCGGCGCAGATGTCCGCGACGGTGTGCCGCGGTCCGTGGTCGGCTTCGGTGCCGGGCAGGTGCCAGGTGCGCCGGCGCACCCCGTCCTCCAGGGCGCGTTGCCGACGCAGCAGCCGGGCGGCGCGGGCGGCGTCGCCGTCCAGGGCGGTCAGCTCGATGGTGACGCGGCGCAGGCGGGCCAGGTCGGCGGCGACGTCCACGGCCGGCCAGCGCGCGGCGAGCGCCGTGGCGT
>NZ_BAAALT010000306.1:0-584 GCF_039528515.1 Luedemannella flava | reverse complement strand
GCCCGCCCCGCGTGGTACTTCTTCTGGTCAGGCGGCCGAGTCAACGACGGACGCCGAGACCTCGGCGATGTCCTCGGCCCGCATCGAGAACGCCATGCGCGCCTTGCAGTCGCCAGCGCCCTTGCACCGCGAGTCGTCGACCCAGGGCACGAGGACCAGGCCGACGAACTCGATCGCGGGCGGGTAGCCGGGCACCTTGGACGCCGGCAACACCGGCTGGTGCGGGGCGATGATCTTCACCTTGACCCGGTCGCGACGGAACTTCGCGGCCATCGGGTCGAGGTCCATCACCTCGACGACCCAGACCCGCTCGCCGGTGTCCTTGTCGCGCTCCTGGTCGTCGGCCTGACCGCGCTTGGAGAAGTCGACCTTCTTGTCCACGGACAGGCCCAGGGCACCGCGCGGGAACGCGTACCCGAACGGAACGGGGACCTTGAAGCTGGACGGAACCATGCTGTGCCTCCTCACAGTCGGACACGATGTCCGCATGTAAGAGCATGCTACGTCCGCATGTACTTACAAGCTCGCCCCTTCATCGCCCCTTGCGCATACTGCAAATTCGGGCGCACAGCGAAGGAGCGCTT
>NZ_BAAALT010000305.1:0-576 GCF_039528515.1 Luedemannella flava | reverse complement strand
AAAAAGCATGGCCAGGAACGCCGTCGTATATGGCGAAAGTTGCATCTGGCAGTTGACAGCAACACACATGAAATCATCTGTGCAGACCTGTCGCTGAACAATGTGACGGACTCAGAAGCCTTCCCGGGTCTTATCCGGCAGACTCACAGAAAAATCAGGGCAGCATCGGCAGACGGCGCTTACGACACCCGGCTCTGTCACGATGAACTGCGGCGTAAGAAAATCAGCGCGCTTATCCCGCCCCGAAAAGGTGCGGGTTACTGGCCCGGTGAATATGCAGACCGTAACCGTGCAGTGGCTAATCAGCGAATGACCGGGAGTAATGCGCGGTGGAAATGGACAACAGATTACAACCGTCGCTCGATAGCGGAAACGGCGATGTACCGGGTAAAACAGCTGTTCGGGGGTTCACTGACGCTGCGTGACTACGATGGTCAGGTTGCGGAGGCTATGGCCCTGGTACGAGCGCTGAACAAAATGACGAAAGCAGGTATGCCTGAAAGCGTGCGTATTGCCTGAAAACACAACCCGCTACGGGGGAGACTTACCCGAAATCTGATTTATTCAACAAAGCCA
>NZ_BAAALT010000304.1:0-574 GCF_039528515.1 Luedemannella flava | reverse complement strand
AAAGTCCCTTTTCGCGAAGGTTTCCGTTGATGCTCCTGTTTGGCACTGTACCGGGTTCGTGGTCGGCTCTGCTGTGGACTTTCCGTTCGTGTTTCACCGCACCGGGTTTTGCCACGTTCGTGTCACTGGTCTCGGGTCTGGTTGCGGCCCCGGTGCGCCGGACAGTCTGCGGGATGTGGACCGCGGCCGGGCTGGCCGGACGTCGCCATCACGCCCGGGCGCACCGGTTCTTCACCACGACCCGCTGGTGCCCCGACGAGCTGGGCGTCGCCCTCGCCCGACTGATCGTGGGCCGGCTGCTGCCCGCGCACGCCCCGGTGCTCATCGCCGTGGACGACACCCTGTTTCGTCGCTCCGGTCGGCGGGTCCACGCCACCGGCTGGCACCACGACGGGTCCAGCAAGGGCCCGAAAACCGAACGGATCTCATGGGGTAACTGCTGGATCGTCGCCGGGATCGTGATCACCCTGCCGTACTGTTCACGACCGGTGTGCCTGCCCGTGGCGTTCGCGTTGTGGCGTCCAGCCCCCGGGCGGGTCAGTGTCGAGGCGTCCAAGCAGGTCATCGCCTGCCA
>NZ_BAAALT010000303.1:0-557 GCF_039528515.1 Luedemannella flava | reverse complement strand
GGGGCCGCCGCGGCCGTGGTGCGCGGCGACGCGGTGCGCGCGGGCGCGATGACCCACGCCTGGATCTTCACAGGGCCGCCCGGGTCGGGCCGCTCGGTGGCCGCGCGCGCGTTCGCCGCCGCGCTGCAGTGTCCCGAGGGCGGCTGCGGCGTCTGCGCCCAGTGCCACACGACGCTCGCCGGCACGCACGCCGACGTGCGGTTCGTCGTGCCCGAGGGCCTGTCCATCGGCGTCAGCGAGATGCGCGACCTGGTGCTGCGGGCGGCCGGCGCGCCGACCGGCGGCCGCTGGCAGGTGGTCCTCATCGAGGATGCCGACCGGCTCACCGAGGCGGCCAGCAACGCGCTGCTCAAGGCCGTCGAGGAGCCGGCGCCGCGGACCGTCTTCCTGCTCTGCGCGCCGTCCACGCACCCGGACGACATCTCCGTCACGATCCGCTCCCGCTGCCGCGTCATCACCCTGCGTACCCCCTCGATGGAGGCCATCGCGGCGGTGCTCGAGTCGCGTGACGGCATCCCGCCCGCGGACGCCGCGCGGGCCGCCGGCGTGGCGCAGGG
>NZ_BAAALT010000302.1:0-546 GCF_039528515.1 Luedemannella flava | reverse complement strand
GCAGGGGCGTCAGGCGGTCGGCCAGGGCGGGGTAGGCGGCGATGACCGCGTCGTACCGGCCGGCGAGGTCGGCCGTGGCGGTGATCACGTCGGCCAGCTGGGCCGCCCCCGGGATCTCGATCTCGTCCCCGCCGCTCGAGCAGCCGGCCAGAAGGGCCGGCGTGACCACCGCGCCGAGCGCGAGAGCGCCGGCGCCGCGCAGCACGCCGCGCCTGGTGGGCCGGGGCGAAGGGCCGGGCGCGTGAGGGATCTCCGGAGAACGCACCCGGCCATCGTGCCAGGCAATCGGCCGTCGCGACGACCGGGTGCCGGCGATGATCGAATAACCCGCCCGCGATGTCGCAGCGTGTCATGCGGCAGCGGCTCGCCCCGATGGACGCCGCGAGCGTTAGGCTCATAGCCGCCGGTCGCTGGTGCGCGACCGGGGACAGCGGCCGGCCGGAGTCAGCGGCGGGCCGTCGCTGATGGTGGGCACCGGCGCGGGGGCGGGCCGGTGGCGGGGGCCAGCGTGGCGACGGCGGGCGGCGGCGGTCCGCGACGGCGCGG
>NZ_BAAALT010000301.1:0-546 GCF_039528515.1 Luedemannella flava | reverse complement strand
CGGGTACGCGTCTCCGCCGCCTCCCGCTCCGCGTCGCGGGGCGCGTCGAGCGCCTCCGCGAGGCGCTGGGCGAGGGAGTCCCGCTCGGCGCGCAGGGTCCCGTGTTCGGTGGCGAGCCGCTCGTAATCGGCCCGCACCGCGGCGTGCTCGCCGGCGAGGCGGTCCCGGTCGGCGGCGAGCGAGTCCCGGAGGGCGGTGAGCGTGTCCCGTTCCGCGGTGAGCGTGTTCCGTGCCGCGGCGAGCGTGTCCCGTTCCGCGGTGAGCTGATCGTGGGCGGTGCGCAGCGTGCCGTGCGCGGCCGTCAGGGACTCATGGTCCGCTGCGAGGCGCGCGTGGTCCGCCGTGAGGCGGCCGTGTTCGCTGGTCAGGTGCTCGTGCTCGGTGGCTAGGCGGTCGCGGGCCGCGGTGGCGGCGGCCACGGCGGCGCCGGACTCCTGGCGTACCCGGGCGGTTTCTGTTTCCGCCTGCTCGCGGCGGAGGCGTTCCGCGGCCTCGGCGCGGACGGCGTCCTCGCGGCGGGCGGCCTGCTCGGCCGCGTGCGACTCC
>NZ_BAAALT010000300.1:0-535 GCF_039528515.1 Luedemannella flava | reverse complement strand
GGTAGTTGTAGTCGGTGGTGGTGTTCGCCGTGGTGGTATGTACGGTCTGGGTCTTCCGGTTGCCGGCCGCGTCGAAGGTCCACGAGTGCCAGTAGGGTGCCGGACCGCCGAGGCCGGTGGCCGATCTGGTGGCAGGGTTGCAGTCGCCGTTGCCCGGAGTCCAGGCCTCATTCAGGCGGCGGGCGTAGTCGTGGCCGAAGCATTGCGTGTCGACCGCGCCGGTCGATGACGTCGTGGTCACCTTGATGGTGTTGCCGGCGTCGTCGTACTCGTAGTGCTTGGCGTCGACGCCCTGCGGGCCGGTCTGCCGCAGCGCGACAGCGTCCTTGAGCCGCCGGGTGGCGTCCTCGTAGGCGAACGAGCGCTGCAGCCACGGGCTCGACGTGGTGTTGAACTGCACGAACGACAGCTCACCGAACTCGGTGTAGGCGGCGTCCGAGACATACTGCACCAGGCCGTTGTTGGTCTTCAGCTGCTCGGGAAGCCCGGTCACGGTGTCATAACTGTAGGTGACGGTCTCCTGGCTCAGCCCGCC
>NZ_BAAALT010000299.1:0-533 GCF_039528515.1 Luedemannella flava | reverse complement strand
GGCCCAGGTCGCCTCCTTCCACGCGGTGACGGCCTGCTCATCGCGCTCGGCGACCCGCCGCGCGGGGACCTGCGGGCTGAAGCCGAGCCGGTGCATCAGCCTCGTCGCTCCAGAAACGCTGTAGGAGACGTGGAACTTCCTGCCGATCAGCGTGGCCACCCTCGCCGCGGTCCACACCTGGTCCTCCACCCAGCCGTGTGCGGCCGGGCCCTGCTCCAGATACGCGGCCAGCTTCTCCAGACAGCGCGGGGACAGACGACATCGCGATCCGCTCGGGCCACGGGAGGCCAGAGCCTGCGCACCGCCCTCCCGCCACAGCTGGTGCCACTGGTAGGCCGACTTCCGGCTCACCCGTAGGCGCCGTGCCACCTCCAGCGGCTTGATCTTCTGCTCGAACAACTCGGCCGCCTGCAGCCGCACCGACTCCCGGCGCCGCCGTCCCACAGCGGTCAGCCCGCCCCCATCCGCATACCTCACACATCATGGGCTACAGCCATAACCCCAGGCCCTTCAGGGACTTCGCGAAGATTCAC
>NZ_BAAALT010000298.1:0-526 GCF_039528515.1 Luedemannella flava | reverse complement strand
GCGCGGCCGCGCTGCTGCTCGCGTCCGTCGTCGCGGCCGGCGGGGTGGGCCACGGCCTGCGCGTCTTCGCGGCGGGGGTCACCGTCGGGGCGTTCGGCACGCTCGGGGCCGTACTCGCCGGGATGTTGTCGGGAGGCGGCGCGGCGGCCGTCCTCACCGTGGCCCTCGTCGCCGGGATCGGCGCCGCGCCGGTGCTGGCCGTGCGGCTGGGCCGGCTCCCGCTGCCCGTCGTGTCCGCGTCCCCCGAGACGCTCGGCGCCGAACAGCGACCCGACCGGCCGCAGATCCTGGCGGCCGTGATCCGGGCCGACGAGCTGCTCATCGGCATGCTGTCGGGCATCTCGGTGCTCGTCGTCACGTGCGGGGCGGCGCTCGCCGGCGCCGGCACGGTGGGCGGTGTTCTCGGCGCCGTGGCCGGTGCCGCGCTGCTGCTGCGGGCGCGGCTGTTCCCGACCGTCGCGGCCCGGCTGCCCCTCGTCGGCGGTGGGCTGGCCGCCCTCGCGGTGGCCGGCTGGGCGCTGCTCGG
>NZ_BAAALT010000297.1:0-519 GCF_039528515.1 Luedemannella flava | reverse complement strand
CTCGACTTTCGCAGTGTTGTTGATCTAGGCGGCGGCTTCGGCCCAGGCTGCGGCGATGGCGAGGGTTTCTGTGGGGGTGGGCTGGTCAGGCCTGCCTCCACGAAATCTTGAGGCGATAAGGGTTCGCCGAAGTTTGGTGATCATGTCGTGGTAGGCGGGTTCGGTTTTGGTGGTGTACCAGGGTGCGGCTGATCGTCGGTCGGTGACGTCGCGGGGGTGGTGGCCGTGGTGGGTGTACCAGATGGTGACGAGGCTGTGGGTGAGCAGTCCGAAGGGGACCGTCCTGGTGACGGCGGTGGGGGTGCGGTTGTGGGCCTCGCCGACGCCGGTGGTCTGTTTGGCGTCTTCGAACGTGGTTTCGATGGCCCATCGGGCGGCGTAGCGGGCGACGATCTGTTCCGGGGTGCTGGTGTGGTCGGTGGTGATCAGCGCGAGGTCGTGTGCGCGGGCGGTGGGTTCGCGCAGCAGGATCACGCGGACGGCGCGGCTGCGGTAGACGCCGTACCAGAGCAGGACGTG
>NZ_BAAALT010000296.1:0-33510 GCF_039528515.1 Luedemannella flava | reverse complement strand
GGGCCGGCCGCGCCGCCGAGCACCCCGGCCTCGCCGAGCTGGTCGTGGCCACGCGCCGGCGCGACCCGCTCCTGTGGAGCCGCCGCCCCGACCGCAACGACTTCCTGACGCTGCGGCTCGGTCTCGGCCCGCGGCCGTCCCGCAACCAGGTGGTTTGGCCGCCGCGCACCGATGCCCCCATGCCGCTGTGGGAGGAGCTGCGCGTCGCCGTCGCCGCGCACGCCACTGTGGACGGGCTTCCCGTCGTGGTGCGGTTGTCCGAGGTCGGCGTGCTGGGAGTGGCCGGGCATCTGGGCAGCGCCGCGCCGCTGGCGCGGGCCCTCGTCGCCCAGCTCGTGACCCTGCACGCGCCGACGGAGGTCTCGCTGGCCGCGGTCGCGTCCGCCGACGAGTGGCGCTGGCTCGCCTGGCTGCCGCACGCCGCGCCGGGGCCGCTCAGCGCCCCGCTGGCGGCCGGCGGGGCGGCGTCGGTCCAGCTGGTCGCGCAGATCGAGGAACTGATCGCTGGTCGCGCCGCCGGGGCGCAACCCACGCCCGCCGTGGTGCTGCTGGTCGCCGACGCGTCGGGCGCCAGCCGCGAGTCGCTGCTCCGGGTGGCCGAACATGGCCCCCACCACGGGGTGTACGTGATCTGGGTGGCGGACGTGGTGACGCGCCTGCCTGGTGCATGCCGGGCCTACGTGGAGGCGCGCCCCGGTGCGGCCGGCGGGCCGGCGGTCGTCGCCGCGGTGGGTCTCGCGTCTACCAGCGAGGTCGTCTCGCCTGTCGCCGTTGAGGCGCTCGGTGCGGCTGAGGCCACGGAACTCGGCCGTCTCCTGGCCCCTATCGGAGCGACCGCGCCGACCGGCGATGCGGAGCTGACGGTCCACACGCTGGACCTTGGCCCGGGCGACCGCTGGCCGGAACCCGTCGAGTCTGAGGAACCCGTCACCGCCCGCGTGCCCTGACCGCACGGCTGCCGGCCAGCCGCCAATGCGTTGGCGGGTGGGTGCTCTCGTGAAGCAGCATTGCGACAGGGGTATTGCCGCATCGTCGAGTGATCGCTTGACTTTCGTTCATGGCGTTCCCGTCATCGATTGCCGCGCGGCGCCGTCGCCAACTCCTGTCGCGGGCCCGCGAATCATACGAGGGCCGTGCCGATGCTCTGGGAACCGTTCCGCACCTTAGCGGGGCGCAGCGTAAGGCCCTGCTACGCGCGGTTCGCGGGCTGGACGTGCGGACTGCCTGGTCCGGCAACCGCGTCATCTGGGCAGCTGCTCGGTGGGCGGCGCTGCTGTCCTGCCTGCTGCTGCCGATGGCCGCCGTGGGAGTTCTCGTCGGAGGTCGTCTCACCGGCGTCGATCTTGTTATCGTGCTCGGGTTCGAACTTGTTGGGTTCGGTGCGATGGCCTGGTTCGGCTTTCATCGCGGGCCATCGACAGGTGCGCGTCGTCGAGTGCTGCTCTCCTTGAGTGTCGCCGGCGCGGCTATCAGTCTCGTGGTTGCCGTAGCGGCGATGGCGTGGCAGTTGAGCGGGCACGGCCGTGGCGATGCGCACGTTGCTCTGGCAGTGCTCGCCGGCGGCAGCGCGGCGATCCTCCATGCCATCTACTTCCTGCTGGTCCTACCTGCTGCTGCTGACCTCTACGTCCTCCACGTCCACGGCTGGCGGTTTCGCCGATGCGGACTAATGCCGCCGGTATACCTGATCGCGGCGCTGCTCTTGTTCGACCTCGTGCTTCTGCAGGAGGAGCGCGGCACGTGGCGGCAGGCGCCAACGCGCCGACGGCTACTGCGCAGCCTGACATGGACGACGTTCCTGATCGAGCGTTGGGTGCCACAGGTGCTGTGGTACGCACGTGTAGCCGAGACTCCGCGGGTCCACGCCAAGCGGTTCTGTGCTGACCTGGGCGTGATGCTGCGGTCGATGCAGTGGGACCTGGCCAATGCCGCAGACGCTGCCGGGTACGACGCTGTTCAACAACGCCTCGCGAGGACCGCGGTCGCTGTCGTGCGCGGCGACCTGTCCGCGATTCCGGGGAGTGTGCCGGTTGGCCGGCGCCAGTGGCTGACCACGCTCCTGCATCGGATCCCATCCGTGGCGGCATTGTTGGCGGCCGCGGCGGCGCTGCCGTACGTCCCGGGCGTGGCTGGCGCAGGGTCCGCGGTCACCACGGCGCGAGTCGGCCTGGTGATCGCGGCTGTCCTGGTGCTGGCCTCGGTCGACAGCTCGTCCCAGAGCCGCATCGTTGACGTGCTTGGGGGCACGCCACGAGGCGGCCCGTGACGGCACTCGCCGACTGGTAGGACCCGCGTCGACTCAGGTGTCGTACTCGCCGCTGTCCCAGGGCTCCGAGAAGGCCATGTAGTCGCCGGGCAGCAGGATGACCCACCAGCCGTCGTCCTCATCCTCCGGCGGCCGCGGGATGAGGCCGAACTCGACGCCGAACCGTTCGATGGCGAACGGGGCGACCTCGATGCGGTCGAACGTCACGTCGCCGAGCTCCCGCAGCCGCTGCTCGTACAGGGCGCTGCGGGCGGCCCGGTCCATGCTGGCCCGCGTCCCGCACGCGTCGATCTTCGCGTCGAGGAACGCGCCGTCCGCGTCGAAGAGGAACAACGCCACGTACTCCTGCCCACCGTTGCCGTCGAAGTCGCCGGGCTCGAACGGGGTGGTCAGGAAGAACTGGCGGCCGTCGGCGGTGTGGCCGACGTGCTCGGCGTGGTAGTCGTCATGGTCGATCGCGATGCGGGTGGGCTGGCTCACCGGGTACCTCCTGGGTCGTACCGCCAGATCATTGTCCTGACGCCCCAGCCATTGACAACTATTAGAGGCATGTATAACTATTGCTGCATGGCCCGGAACGGCGTGGAGGCGCTCTTCGAAGTGCTCGGCGACCCGACCCGGCGCCGGGTGGTGCAGCTGCTCGGCGAGGGGCCCCGTCGGGCCGGCGACCTCGCCACGGCGCTCGGCGTCTCGCCGCCGGTCCTGAGCCGCCACCTGCGCATCCTGCTGGCGGCGGGGGTGGTGGCCGACGAACGGGGGGCCGCCGACGCCCGCCTGCGGGTGTTCCGGCTGCGGCCGGAGCCGCTGATCGCGCTGCAGGCGTGGTTGGACCAGGTGCAGGCGCACTGGAACGACCAGCTCGGCGCCTTCAAACGGCACGTCGAACGGGAGGAGCGGACATGACCCGCAGGTCGGCGACGGCATCGGTGGTGGTCGAGGTGGACCCCGCGACCGCGTTCCGCGCCTTCACCGAGGAGATCGACCGCTGGTGGCTGCCCGGCCCGATCAACGCGTTCGACTCCTCGCGGCTGCTCACGATGCGCATCGAGCCGGGCGTCGACGGCCGCGTGCTGGAGATCTACGACAACGGCGACGCGCTCGAGCTCGGCCGGATCACCGTGTGGGAGCCGGGCGCCCGCCTGGTCTTCCGCAGCGGCGTCGACGACACCGAGGTCGACGTGCGCTTCGCCTCGGACGGCGACGGCACCCGGGTGACCGTCGAGCAGTACGTGCTGCCCGACGGCGACGCCGACACCGCCGGTCTGTTCTGGCCGAAGATCGCGCACTGGCTCGTCCCGTGGTGTCGCGCGCACGACGCGGCCCGCCCGGTGCACCGCCTCGCGCCCGTCAGCGTCGGCCTGCACTACGAGGACCCGGCGGCCGCCGCCCGGTGGCTCGCGGACGCGTTCGGCCTGCGCTCCTGGGACCGGATCCCGGCCGAGGGCGACGCCCCCGACTGGATCGAGCTGCACGTCGGCCCCGTGGCGATCCTGCTGTTCCCGCTCGACGGCAAGCGCTCACCGGAGCCGGTCACACACCAGACCTGGGTGTACGTGGACGACCTCGACGCCCACCTGAAGCGTGCCGAGGCCGCGGGCGCCACGATCGTGCGCGGCATCGGCCAGGACGGCTACCGCGCCTACACGGCCGAGGACCTGGAGGGCCACCGCTGGACCTTCGCCCAGGCCCCGCCAGCGATGCGCCCTGTCGACGGCGCCGGTCGCTAGGGCTGGCCCGCTCCTCTTCGATCTGCTCCGCCGTGTGGCGCCGAAGGTACTCGCCGTATGCCTGTGCAGCCTCGCGCTGGCGGGCGCGCCGTGCCTCGGGAACCACCCGTCGCACCGCGTCGGTGACGGCGGCGGATACGTTGCCCTGGCTCTGCAAATAAGCGGCCACATCGTCGGGCACGCTGATGCTGAGCTCGACGGTCAGACTTTCATCCGACTGGGACGGCAAGGTCTCAGGGGGCGTGGACGTCACGGCGGTTGAAGCAGATGACCCCTGTCGTGGCGAGGACGACCGACAGGGCGAGCGGCGCGAGGTAGCGCCACACGTCCGTGTCGCTGGTCAGCGGCTCGCCGCCGAGCGCCCAGTTCCACGGCGCGAGGTACTGCAGGTCCTCCCATCCCTCACGCAACGGGAACAGGGCCGAGATCACGTAGCCGGCCACGGCGACGCCGACGCCCGCCGCGGTGGCCACAGCCGGCTGCGCGCTGACCCCGGCGGCCAGCGCGGTCGCGCCGACGGAGACCAGACCGGTGAGCGCGCACAGCGCCACGGTCGCGGTCAGCCGTGACACGGACGTGTCGAGATCCCAGATCGCGTTGGCGCCGAGCTGGATGAGCAGCACCGCCACGCCCAGCACGACGACGGCCCCGACGGCGGCGAGGATCCGGGCCAGCAGCGCGGCCGTGCGTGACACCGGCTGGGTCAGGATCAGCTCGTACTGCCCGGAGTCCTCCTGCCGCGCGGTCAGCGTGGTGAGGAACGAGGTGCCCGCGACCGCCATGAGCAACGGCACGAGCAGGGCGTACAGGTTGCCCCACAGGAAGCCCTCCGGGGAGTTGAGGTCGCCGATGCCCAGCGCCTCGACCAGCCCGGGCGACATGCCGGCGATCGCGTCGGTCATCCCGCCGCTGTCCTTGAACGCCGGCCAGAACGCCGTGGTCAGCGCGATGAGCGCGGCGATCGACACCGTCCAGACCACCCAGCCGCGCCGGATCGACCGCACGGCCCCACTGAGCAGCACGCCCGTCACGGTGCCGCCTCCTCGTACAGGCTGCGGAACGCGTCCTCGAGGTCGGGTTCGGCGATGTCGACCGACAGCGGGTCACCGGCCGCGAGCGCCGCGAGCAGCGGCCCGGGCGCCCCGGTGAACCGGGCCCGGATCCGGCGGCCCTCGACCTGCAGGTCGGTGAGTCCGACCACGCCGGACAGGTCCGGGACGCGGTCGGCGAACGTCGCCTCGATCCGCTGGGCGGCCGTGCCGCGCAGCTCGTCGACGGTGCCCTCGGCGACGATGCGTCCGCGACGCAGGACCACCGCGCGGTCCGCGGTGCGCTGCACCTCCGCGAGGGAATGCGAGGACAGGAGTACGGCGCTGCCGCGCGCGCGGGCCTCCCGTACCAGGTCGCGGAAGGTCTGCTGGAGCAGCGGGTCGAGCCCGCTGGTGGGCTCGTCGAGGACCAGCAGCTCGGCCCGGCTCATGAACGCGGCCACCAGGGCGACCTTGCGCCGGTTGCCGGTGGACAGGCCCTTGGTCGGCCTGCCGGGGTCCAGACCGAGCCGCTCGGTGACGTCCGCGCGCCGGGCCGGGTCGCAGTCGCCGCGCAGCCGCGCCACCGCGTCGAGCAGCTCGGCGGCGGTGGCCCGGGGCGGCAGCCGCAGCTCGGCCGGGACGTAGGCGACCTTCCGCCGGGCGGGCACCCCGCCGTGGCGGGCGTCGGCGCCGAACAGGCGCAGCGTGCCGGCGGTGGGCCGGAGCAGGTCGAGCAGACAGCGGATGGTCGTGCTCTTGCCGGCTCCGTTCGGCCCCAGGAAGCCGACCACCTCGCCGGCCGCCACGTCGAGGTCGATGTCCCGGACCGCGTGCACCGCGCCGTAGTCCTTGACCAGGCCCGTGATCTCCACGACCGCCATTCGGACATTATATGGGTTATGCGGTCATATTATGGGTCGTGACCAATGGAGCGGCGCGCGGCCAGACGCTCGGGGTCCGGCAGGCCGCGTTCATCGGCGTCGGCGCGATGGTCGGGGCGGGCATCTTCGCCCTGCTCGGCGCGGCCGGCGAGGTTGCCGGCGCGGCCGTGTGGGTGTCGTTCGTCCTGGCGGGCGTGGTGGCGGGCCTGCAGGGCTACTCGTTCGCCCGGCTCGGTGCCCGCTACCCGGCGGCCGGAGGGTTCCTCGAGTTCCTGGTGCGCGGATTCGGCAACGGCCACATCACGGGAGTGGCGGCCTGGCTGCTGTTCGGTGTCAACGCGATCATCACGGCGATGGTCGCGGTGTCGTTCGGCAGCTACGCCAGCGCGGCCGTCGCCGACGGCGGCGCGCAGTGGACCAAACACTTCGCCGTACTGGTCATCGCCCTGATGGCCCTGCTGAACGTGCTCGGCTCGGGGGCCGTCGCGCGGGCGCAGACCGTCGTGGTGGTCGTCGTGATCGGCATCCTGTCGGTCTTCGCCGTCGCCACGCTCGCCAACCTGGACCCGCACCTGCTGGCCTTCTCCGGGTACCCACCGCTGCGCGACATCGTGTCCAGCGTGGCGCTGACGTTCTTCGCGTTCCTGGGCTTCGGCGTGATCACCTTTACCGCGAAGGATCTGGTGGCTCCGGCGCGCCAACTGCCCCGCGCGATCTATCTGGCGCTCGGCATCGCCACGGTCATCTACGTGGCCGTCGCGTTGGGCGTGTTCGGCGTCCTGACGGTCGACACGGTGGTGGCCTCCGGCGGCACGGCGCTGGCGGTGGCCGCGCAGCCGGTCCTGGGGGACGCCGGCTACTGGATGATGAGCGTGACGGCGCTGTTCGCGACCGCTGGCGCCACCAACTCCGGCCTGTTCCCGGCGGCTGGCCTGTGCGGGCAGATGGCCACGATCGGGCAGTTCCCGCCCGCGATGGGCCGGCGCCTGGGCGACCGGGTGCCGATCGGCCTGGTCATGACGGCGGTCGCCGCGATGGTGCTCGCCGTGGCTCTCGACCTGTCGGCGATCGCCTCGATCGGCAGCGCGGTGGCGCTGCTCATGTTCGCCATCGTGACCGCGGGACACCTGCGGCTGCGGGGTGAGACGGGCGCCCGGGCCTGGGTGCTCGTGCTCGCCGTGGCGACCACGGTGGTGGTCCTGCTCGCGTTCACGTTCACGACCCTGGTCGAGGAGCCGGCGACGGCCGTGACGCTGGCGGCGATCCTGGTCCTCAGCGTCGTGCTCGACCTGTCGTGGAAGCGGATCCGCGACGCCCGTGGCTGAACGACAGGTTACAGCGGATCGCGTAGCAGCGGGCACGTCATGCAGTGCCCGCCGCCGCGGCCCTTGCCGAGCTCGAAGCCCTCGATGGTGATGACCTCGATGCCCGCCGCGCGCATCTTCGCGATCGTGTAGGTGTTGCGTTCATAGGCGACCACCACACCGGGCGCGAGCGCGACGACGTTGTTGCCGTCGTCCCACTGCTCGCGCTCCTGCTGGTACGCGTCGCCGCCGGTCTCGACGACCCGTAGCTTCGGCACGCCCATCGCGTCGGCGACCGCCGGCAGCAGGCCCTCCTCGACCGTGACGTGGAAGCGGCCGGATCCGGCTCCCGGACGGAGACTGATCACCCGCGCCTCATTGATCACCTTCGGGTAGATCGTGACGGCGTCCCGGTCCAGCATCGTGAAGACGGTGTCCAGGTGCATGTGCGCGCGGTCCTTGCTCAGCACCACCGCGATCACCCGCTCGGCGGCGCCCTTGTCGAACAGCGCCCGCGCGATCTGCTCGATCATGCGCGCCTGCGACCGCTCGCTGAGGCCGATCAGGACCGTTCCGTTGCCGATCGGCTGGACGTCACCGCCCTCCAGCGAGGCGCGCCCGAAGTCGGCGGCGTGGAAGCGGCCCTCGTCGCCGAGCTCCGGGTACCAGTACTCGAAGGTCGCCTCGGCGAACATCG
This sequence comes from Luedemannella flava, assembly GCF_039528515.1. Lineage (NCBI taxonomy): Bacteria > Bacillati > Actinomycetota > Actinomycetes > Micromonosporales > Micromonosporaceae > Luedemannella > Luedemannella flava. The sequence goes on along the minus strand of NZ_BAAALT010000296.1, from coordinate 25,604 downwards.
GGTGCGCGCGGTAGATCGCGGCCACGTTGTAGGCCTCCAGCCGCCGGGCCGGCCAGTACATCGGGTTGATCGACACGCCGCCGTAGATCCAGCAGGACGAGTCGCGGGTGAACAGCGTGTTGGGCAGCGGCGGCAGGATGAACGTGCCGAGGTCCGCCAGCGCCGCGGCCTCGACCGACGTGGCCCGCAGCCGGCCCACGTCGAGGCCGGACTCCGCTACGGTGAGACCACCGATCAGGTGGGTGGCCAGGTCCTCCGCGCTCAGCCCGGCGAGCACCGCGCGGATCTCGTCGACCAACGAGATGCCCACGGTGTACTCCGACACCGTCAGCTCGATCACCCGGTTACGGATCCCCGCGTCCGCGGCGAGCGCCTGCGCCAACAGGTCGCGCAGCAGGAAGACCTCGACGCCGCGGTCGCGCATCCGGGCCACGAACTCGTCGTGCTCGAACTGGGCACGTTCGACCCACAGCACGTCGTCGAAGAGCAGGTCGTCGTGGTTGGTGGGGGTCAGGCGCCGCAGGCTCAGGTCGGGCCGGTGCACCATCACCTTGCGCAGCGTGCCGACCTCCGAGTGCACCCCGAACGCGTCCATGAAAGCCAGCAAATCAGGCGTAAGCGACGTTGCGCATGGTGATACGAAGATCTCGTCGGCGGGACGTGCGGGTAGCGTGGCCGCGTGGGCGACGGGCAGACGTACCGGGAACTGGGCGAGGCGGCGTGGGCGTGGGTGCTCGGCCAGGTGCGCGGCGACGACGGGCCGTGGCTGCCCGACAGCGTGACCGACGCGCCGCCCGCCGGGCCGGCCGGCGACCGCGACTCGCTCTACGCGGGCATCGCCGGGCTGGCGCCCGTACTCGTGGAGATTGAACAGCACCGCCCACTCACGGTGACCGAACGGGCGCTCGCGGACGGGATCGTGGACCGGTTGGCGGCACAGGTGCCGTCGCGCGCGGAGGCGTCGCTCTACGACGGCTTGGGCGGAGACGTGACCGCGTTGCGGCTGCTCGCGCCCGGGCGGGAGGCGGCGGCGCTGGCGCGGCTGGCGGAGCTCGCCACGCCGGCCGGGTGGGTCAGCACCCTCGGCGCGGAGCCTGACTGGTCCGGTTGCTACACGGACCTGGTCATGGGCACGGCCGGGGTCGTGATGGCGGCGGCCTGGGCCGGCGGGACCGACGTCCTGACGACCGGGGGAGAGGCGCTGCTGCGCGCCGCCGAGCCGGCCGAGGTGGGCCTGGACTGGCGGATGCGGCCCGGATACCGGTCGAGCACCCCGAACTACTCGCACGGCACGGCCGGGGCGGCGGCCGCGCTCGCCGTCGCGGGCGCGACGCTCGGCCGGGACGACTTCGTCGACGCCGCGCGACGCGGCGCCGAGCACCTGCTGTCCGTGGCGTCGCTGGACGACGGCGGGTTCGTCGTGGAGCACACCATCCCCCGGTCGACGCGCGAGGTCGAGCCGGTCACCTACAACTGGTGTCACGGCCCGGCCGGCACGTCGCACCTGTTCGCGGCGCTGGCCCACGCGGGCGTCGAGGAGGTCGGCGGGCATCCGGTCGGCGAGCTGCGGTCGCGTTGCCTGCGGTCCGTGCTCGCGTCCGGGCTGCCGGCCCGGCTGCGGCCGGGGTTCTGGGACAACGACGGGCGCTGCTGCGGCACGGCCGGCGTCGGCGACGTCCTGCTCGACGCCGCCCAGGACGGCCCGGCGTTCGAGCCGCTGCTCGTCGCCGCGCGGACCATGGGGGACGCGCTCGTCTCCCGCGCGGTCCGCGACGACGAGGGCGCCCGGTGGCGGTTCGTGGAGTACCGGCAGGAGCAGCCCCTGCTGCCGCCCGGGACCTCGTGGATGCAGGGCGCGGCGGGCATTGCGGCGTTCCTGCTCCGCCTGGCCCGCGTGACCGAGACCGGGCCGCCGGCACGGGTCGTGGACCGGCCCGACCAGTGGTGGGCCGTGCCGTCCGCGGTGCGCGCCGTACGGCCATGACCGGTGGCCGCTTGCGCTGCGTCCTTCTCTCGGGGCCTGCCGGCAGCGGCAAGACGACGATGTGCCGGCTCGGGCATCACGCCATGGTGTCAGCGTGGGGCCATCCAGCCGCGGCCATCGACGTCGACCAGCTGTATCTGAACGTGGACGCCCGCTGGGAGCTGCCCTACGACGACGCGCGCAACGCGATGGTCCTTGACCAGTCGGCGCGGTTGGCGAGGTCCCTGTTCGACAATGGCTGGCAGACGGTCATGATCTTCGGCAACAGCCTGTTCGACCCCGCCGACAGCGCGCGCATCGTGTCCGAGCTGCATCCGCCGGCCGAGATCTATCACGTCACGTTGACGCCCGACATCGAGACCGTCCTCGAGCGGTGTGCCGGTACCGCGCGACGTCGGGAGGCGGTGCTCAGACACGACTTCGACGTGCACGCGGCTCGTCCGCATCCGGCGTCCGCCCGGCTGGACAACACCGACCTGACCCCCGAGGCGACGCTTCGCGCGCTGGTGAGACTGGTCGACGAGGGTGCCGGTCGACTCGTCTGACCGGAAGCCGCACAGCCGTGGGGCCGTCGCGACGCGACGGCCCCACGGGTGATCAGGTGCTGGTTACGCGTACGTCTCGAACTCGCCGATACGCGGGCTGCCGCTCGCTCCGGTGACCTCGAAGGTGACCTTCTTGAGCGAGGTCCTGGTGAACGAGATGACGCCACCGTTGCTGCTGCCCGAGGTCAGGACCGCGCCGGTGTCGGCGTTGAGGACCCGCCACCCGGTGATGGTGCCCGAGCCGGACGCCGGCCGGATGTTGATCCGGGAGATCGACGTCGCCGAGCCCCACTTGATCGAGATCTGCCCGGTGCTGCCCGACGGCGACCAGTACGTCGAGATGTTGCCGTCCTTGACGTTGCCGTAGCTCGTCCCGTCGGCCTTGCTCGAGCCGTCAGCGCCCGCGCTGAGGCTCAGGTTCGTGCCGCTGACCGTGGTCGGCGCGGCCGTGGTGCTGACCGGGGCGCGCGTCGTCGGCGCGGCGGTCGTCGCCGGCCGCGTCGTGGTCGTGCCCGTGGTCGCCCGGGTCGTGACGGCGGCCGACGTCGGCCCCGCGGTCACGGAGCAGCTGCCCGTCGACACCTGCAGGCCCTTGTTGGCGCCCGCCGTCGCGGCGACGACGCTCGGCACGCAGCTCGCGTTGTCCAGCGTGTACGAGTACGGGATGCTGACCGTGGTGGTCGACGCCATGTTCGGACCGGCCGGGTTGTTGTCCGAGGCGGTGGCCGACCAGGTGACGTTGTCCAGGATGTTGCCGCTGGTCTGCCAGTAGCCCTTGGCGTCGGTGTAGAACGTGCCGAGGACGTCCTTGGAGTTCTTGAAGTAGTTGTTGTCCACCTTGGCCTTGGCGCCGGCACGCGAGTTGATGCCGGACTCGTTCAGGCTCACGTAGTAGTTGTTGTAGATGTGGGCGATGCCGCCCCGCAGCAGCGGCGTCCGCGAGTCGATGTTCTCGTACAGGTTGTGGTGGAACGTCACGTACCCGTTCGAGGTGTCGGTCTCGCTGGAGCCGATGAGGCCACCGCGGCCCGAGTTGCGCAGCGTGCTGTAGGACAACGTCACGTACTGCGTGTTGTCCTTCATGTCGAACAGGCCGTCGAAGCCCGCCGACTCGCCACCCGACGCCAGCAGGTTGACGTGGTCGACCCAGACGTTGCGCACGGTGCTCTCCATGCCGATGGCGTCGCCGCCGTTGGACGTGGGGGAGCCCGACTTCTTGACGTTCTGGATCGTCACGTTCTGGATGATGATGTTGCTGGAGTCACGGATGTGGATGCCCAGCTGGTCGAAGACCGCGCCGCTGCCCACGCCGACGATCGTGACGTTGCTGATCTCCTTCAGCTCGATCTTGTCGGCGGCGGTGTTGCAGCTGTTGCCCGACACCTTCGTGGTGTTGCCGTGGTTGATCGTGCCGGACACCTGGATGATGATCGGGGTGCTGCTGCTGGCCCGGTTGCACAGCGCGGTGTGGATCGCGGTGCCGCTGGAGGCCGACACGACCTGGCCGCCGGCGCCGCCGGTCGTGCCGCCGTTCTGGGTCGCGAAGCCGGTGACGCCGCCGGTCGCGGCCGACGCCTCGGGCATCAGCAGGACCACACCCGTGGCGACCGTGGCGGCGGTGGCGCCGATGGCCGCGGTGAGTCGCAGGGCGACTTTTCGTCTCATCTCTTGCTTACCTCTCGTCTACTACAGATGCCGGGTGTCAGCGGCGATGGACGGCGACACCTTGCGCGGCGCCCGCTGGAGCCAGCGGGCGGGCCCTTCCGCGCCGTGAGCTGGGAAAGCGCTTTCCGATGGACGATAATAGGCTCACGTCAATCAAGGCGGCAAGATTGCGTCCGAATTAATGGATATGTCGCTTTGTCAAACGCCGCTAACTCGCAAGTAGACCCCCGACTTTCGGCAACCCTTGATCAAATAACGGCCCCGCCGAGGAACCGACCGGAGCAAGCCGACGTTTGGACCGTCACGCAGGATATTTCGCGCCGAATTCCAGGCTCAACGGTCCAAACGTCGGGCGGTCCCGTGGGGGTTACGGCATCATCGCGGCCGCGCGGGCGGCCAGGGTGACGCCGACGAGCAGGACGAGTCCCGCGGTTGTCGTCGGTAGCAGGCGGCGGATGCGGGTGATCAGGGGCGTCGGGCGGTCCAGCCAGCGGCCGCGCAGGCGCAGCAGGAGCAGGCCGGCGGCGGTCAGCGTGGCCGCCATGCCGAGGCCGTAGGCGAGCACCAGCGCCACGCCGAACGCCGTGCGTCCCAGGCCCACGGCGCCGAGCAGCACGATCAGCGCCGACGGGCTGGGCACCAGCCCGCCCGCCACCCCCAGCCCGAGAATGCTCCACCGGTCGGCCCGCCCACGCCGAGTCCCGTGCCCATGGTGGTGCCCGTGCCGGTGCACATGACTGTGGTCGTGGTCATGGCCGTGGTGCCGGTGGTCGTGTGCACGCCCGTGGTCGTGTCCACGGGCATGCCCCTGCCCGTGGTGGTGTCCGTGGTTGTGGCGTCCGTGGTCGGCGTCGTGGGTGTCACCGTGATCGTGCGCGTGGTCGGGGATGTGCGTTCGGGTGGCGCGCAGGGCGCGGCGGAGCAGGGCGGCGCCCACGACGACGATGAGCGCCCCGCTGACGATGCCCAGCGCGCCCAGCACCCGGACCCCGAACAGCCCGGTCACCGACGTCAACACCAACCCCAGCACGAGTACGCCGCCGGTGTGCGTCAGCGTGACCGTCGCCCCCACGGCGACCGCGTCGCGGGGCCGGCCGTCCCGTCCGGCCAGGTACGCCGCCATGACGGTCTTCCCGTGCCCGGGCAGCGCCGCGTGCGCCGCGCCCAGCAGCAGCGCCAGCCCCACGGCCAGCAGCCCCACGAGCGGAGTGAGCCGCCCCGCCGCCACGAGCCGGTCCAGCAGCCGTTCCGCGCCGGCCGTCCACCCGCCGGTGCGCTCGGTCGCGCCGACGGGCAGGGCCCCCGACCCGGCACCGGTCGCCGGGGCCTCCGCGCCGTCGCCCGGCTCGACCCGCAGCGTCGCCGTGCGCACGTCGGCGGGGGAGTCGAGCAGGTCCCGCGGGTAGTCGCGCAGCCCGTTCGTCGGCGAGGCCGCGGGCAGCGACGAGCCGCCCAGCCGCACGCCCGCGCCCGCCGCGGCCAGCTCCCGCCAGCCGACCCGGTCGGCAAGGTACCCGTTGTCGATGGTCACGTCCGCCGCGTCACCGAGCCGGGCCGGCGCGGTGAACGCGCAGTCGACCCGGCTCGTGGCCAGCCCCGCCGCGCCGGGCAGGTAGGCGAAACGGGCACCGGACACCGTCCACCCGAGACGCTCGCCCGCGACGGTGACGGCCAGGGCGTCGGCGAACGCCGCGCACGTGGCGGCCCCGGTCGTGTCGGCGGTGGCCCGGTCGGCGAGGGTCGGCAGCTCGGCGAGGTCCACGACGGCCACCGCGTCGACCCGGTCGGGCCGCAGGGTCAGCGCCACGGACTCGTTGACGGAGAAGTTGCCCAGCGGGTGGGCCAGCGGCGGCGCGGCCCCGGCGGCACCCGCCGGGAGCAGCAGCACGGCGAGGACGCCCGCCGCGACGGCGAGGGACAGCGAGCGGATCATCGGGGGCTCCTCAGGGCGGACTCGATGGCGGCGAGGTGGTCGGCGTAGCGGGTGTCGCGCGAGCCGGGCGAGGCGGCCGCGCGGGCGTAGCGGAGGGCGGCCGCGTCATCGCCGGCCAGGTGCAGCGCCCAGCCCAGGACGTCGGCCACATCGGCGTGGGTACGCCGTGACCACTCGCGGCGGGCGGCCGCGACCGCGGGGTCGGCGTCACCGCGGGCGATCGCCAGCTCGGCCTCGCCCAGGTCGTCGCGCCCGCCGGACGCGGCGAACAGGCGCAGCGCCGCCTCCGCCAGGTCGAACTGGGAGTCGGCGTCTGAGTAACGGCCGACGCGCCGCAGCTCCCCGGCGTACTCGATCAATAGGGAGGGTGCGGGGGTGCGGCGCGTCACCCGCGCCCACACCGCGAGCGCCGCGTCCGCGTCGCCGTCGGCGGCCAGGACCCGGGCCAGCCCGGGCTGCGCGGCCGGGAACCCGGGCTGCGCGTCGAGGGCGGCGGCGTAGCGGGCGCACGCCTCGGCGCGGTCGCCGGTGTGCCAGGCGAGGTCCCCGAGCTGCGTGTGAATGTAGGCAGCGTCGAGCGGCGCCTGGTCGAGCGCCCGCAGCCACAGGTCGCGCGCGTCGGCGACGCGGCCGTGCTGTTCGAGGTCGTAGGCGGCCCGGGCCAGGGCCGGCAGCTCGGGGCGCAGGTCCAGCATCTTCTGCACCGCGGCGGTGGCCTGCTTCGCCTCGCCGAGCTGGGTGTGCGCGTCGGCGAGCACGCCGTAGGCGGCGGCGTCGAACCCGTTGAGCCGCAACGCCTGTTGTGCGAACGACCGGGCGGCGGCGAAGTCGTGGCGGGCGTTGGCGAGGGCGCCGAGCCCGGTGAGCGCGTCCGCGTTGCCGTCGGGGCGCAGGCGCAGCGACTCGCGCAGCGCGCCCTCGGCCTTCGGGTAGTACGCCGGGTCGGCCGTCACCCGGGCGCGCTCCACGTAGGCGAGGCCCAGCCGCGCCCACGTGGGCCAGTCGCCCGGCACCTCGGCGAGCCGACGCTGGGCCGCGGCGACGGCGACGACCAGCGGATCCTGCGGGGGTGCGACCGCCGTCGCGGCAGCGCGCGGCCCCGACGGCCGGCCCAGCACCGCCCCGGCGACGGTGATCAGCGCGGCGAGGACCACGACCGCCACGACCGGCCCTACCAGCTTCTTCATGACTGCTCCCGACGTGAGGGGATCCGGTGGCCGGGGAGTCGGCTCCCCGGCCACCGGAGGGGGAACTACAGCGGCAGGGTCGGGTCCGGACCCGGCCCGACGGGGCGCCGGCGCCGGCGCCACGCCCAGGCGGCGAACAGGATCAGCGCGAGGGTCAGCCCGGCGCTCACCCCGATCCAGGTGCCCATGGCCGCGACCGACGTCGCCTTCGGGATGTCGGCCGGGGCGCTGGCCTCCGGACCCTTGCCGACCGTCATGCCCTGGCTGGCGGGCGTCGTCGGCGCGACGGCGGGCCGCGCGTTCGCGTTGACCGCGCCGACGTTGGGCAGCGCCACGTACGGGAACGTGGCCCCGAACGCGACCTCGTTCGCGTCGACCTTGTCGCCGGTGGCGAGCGCGTCGACGAGCTTGCCGGTCTGCGCCGCGCCTGCGAGCGCCTGCAGTCCGATGTCGACGGCGTCATCGGTGAGCCTGCGCCCGTTCGGGAAGCCCTGCAGGTCCCCGGCGAGCACGCCGAGCCGGTTGGGCTCCTTGGCCACGGGGACGGTCAGGTTCAGCCGCAGCATCTCCGACGGCCGGAACCGGGAGGCGTCCGCGTCGGCGTTCATCAGCTGCGAGTTGAGGTCCGCCTTGATCGGCCCGTTCGCCTTGGTGGTGATGCCCGTCAGGAAGATCTCGACCAGGTCGTCGCGCGGCGCCTTCGGGGCCGGCAGCTTGTAGATCGCCTCCAGCAGCTTGGGCACCTCGGGGTCCTTGACCCGGGCCACGACGGCCGGGATGCCCGCGTCCTTGTCCGGTGGGATGGAGTTGAACGCGTCCTTCAGGTTCGCCGGCACGACGACCTCGTTGACCAGCGGGTTGCCGAGCCGGGACACCTGCACCCGGTCGCCGCTGAGGTCCGACCTGCCGGTGATGCGCACCCGGTTGCGCTCGGTCGTGGTCCACACGCCGACGACCGGGTTGCGGCTCGCGTCCCCGCCGAGCGCCACGTCGGAGAACGGCACCTCCAACGCGATCGTGTTCACGTTGTACCCGGCGAGGGTGTCGCGCCCGACCTCGCTGAGGTCACCGCCGTAGAGCAGGTCGAACACCCGCAGGTCCAGGAAGAACGGGTCGTCCGCCTGGCCCGCGAAGATCCGCCACCCGCCCTCGAGCTTGATCGTCGCCTCGTCGCGCAGCTTCTGGTACTCCGGCATCGACGCAGGCCCGACCCGCGACGGCGCGACCGGCGTGTTCTTCGACCGGACCACGAACGGCCCGCCGTTGAACGACGACTCCAGGGTGTACTCCTGCCGGAACAGCAGGTTGGCGTCCTTGAGCGAGGTGACCGGCCCGTTGTTGTACAGGAACGTCTTCCCGCCCCGCTTGTCGACGTTGTGGAACGTCCAGCGGAAGACGGCGTCCTCCTTCGCGTCGCCGTCGTTGTCGACGTGGATGACGTACGCCGCGTCGGTCGCGAACGGGTAGAAGTTCGGCCCGCCGTCGGGGTCCGAGAACGGCGCGAAGTTCGCCACGAACGTGACGTACCCGGGCCGGTCGGGGCTCGCGAACGCGTACAGGTCGGTGTTGTCGACCGAGGGGTCGGCGGCGATGAGCGGCGCCTCGCGGTGGCTCGACGCGCCCGCGACGACCGGGCCGAGGCCGTAGGCCACGACCGCGAGCGTCGCGACCAGCGCGGCCGCCGCGCCGACCCGCCGCCGGATCGGTGTCTTCATGGTGGGTTCCTCCGGGTGTCTGGTCCTGCGTGACACCCGGCATTCGCCGCCCGTCCCCGCCCGGTATGCCGTTCATCGGTTTCGCGACCGCGCGTCATACCTTCGGCCCGTCGGCTCCGAATGCTCGGCCCGTCGGGTGCCCGGTTGACGCCGCCCCGTCTGATGCAGCAACCTCTGTGGGGATTTGCAGGGGGGATGTCCACGCATGGAGAGCACCGCCGACGAGTTGCTGGCCCTGGTCGGGGCCGGCGACCGCGACGCGTTCGCGCGGCTGTACCCGCTCATCGCCAGCCAGGTGCTCGGCATGGCGGTGCGGGTCGTGCGTGACCGCGCGCAGGCCGAGGAGGTGGCCCAGGAGGTGCTTGTCGAGGTGTGGCGCACCGCGTCGCGGTTCGAGCCGGGCCGGGGCAGCGCCCTCACCTGGGTGCTCACCATCGCCCACCGCCGCGCCGTCGACCGGGTCCGCGCGGAGCAGGCCGCGACGGCGCGCGAGCGCCGCGTCGGTCAGGCCTCCACCCAGCGGGAGTACGACGAGGTCGCCGAGCTGGTCGCGGAAGGCGTCGACCGCAGCCAGGTCAGAGCCTGCCTCGCCGCCCTGACGAGCGTGCAACGCGACGCCGTCCGCCTGGCGTACTGGGGCGGGCACACGTACCGGGAGGTGGCCGAGATGCTCGGCGTGGCCGTCCCGACCATCAAGACCCGCATGCGCGACGCCCTGATCCGCCTGCGCGACTGCCTGGTGGTGAGCTGGTGAGCCACGACCTGCTCGGCGCGTACGCCCTGGACGCCGTCTCGTTCGCCGAACGCACCGCCGTCGAGATCCATCTCGCCGCGTGCGACGAGTGTGCCCGCGAGCTGATCGAGCTGCGCGACAGTCTGACCCGCATGGCGGTGTCGGAGCTGACCCCGGTCGACCCGTCCCCGGAGTTCACGGCGGCGGTGTTCGCGGCGGTCGACGCCGCGGCGCCGGTCGCGGTCCGTCCGCGCCTTTCGGGGGTACGCGGTGAGCTTTCGCGGCTGCGGGCCTATCTCGGCGGGGCGGGTTTCCGTCGGTTCGCGCTCGGCGCGGCGGCCGCGGTGGTGCTCGCCGCCAGCGTGGGTGTGGTGCTGCAGACCCGGGTGAACGCCGAGCGCGACCGCGCCGACCGGATCGCCGCGGTCATTGCCGCCCCGGACGCGCGCCTGGTCTCGTCCCCGGCCGCCGGCGGCGGCACGGTCTCGATCGCCTACTCGGCCGCGCGCGGCCAGGCGGTCGTCACGGCCAGCGACCTGGCGGGCATCGACGCCGACCGGGCATACCAGCTGTGGCTCATCAAGGACGGCACCCCGACCTCGGTCGGCCTGCTGGCCAGCGGCGCCGCCGACGGCGTACGCCTCATCGACGACGTTACGGGCGCCCAGACCCTCGGCGTCACCAACGAACCGGCGGGCGGCTCCAAGGCCCCCACACTCCCACTGGTCGCCACGGTGCCCCTGGCCTGATGATCTCTAGGCGGCGGTACAAGGAGACGAGGCGTCAGCCGGTCGCCCGGCCGGTCAGTTCGTCCGCGCGGTCCATAACCTGGCGCAGTTGCTCGTCGGAGAGTCGGCGGGCGTCCCATGCCAGCTCGGCGAGGCCCGCAGGCCGCTCGTACGGCATTGACCATTCTGACTCGTCCATCGGGGCGAGGCCGAGCATGGCGGTGAGATCGCTGATGGGGATGCCGAGCACCCGCGCGGACGCGTTGACGTACTCGGCCGTCAGCGGCAGCTTGCCGTGGAGGACCATCCTGTAGGTCGAGGTCGACATGTAGGGGCCGTCGCCGACGTGCATCATGACGGCGAGGTCCAGCCGGATGTTTCGGTTGCCGATCAAACGCAACAGCACCGTCCCGGGGTCGGAGCCACGATTGTCGGTGGGCCACGGGGATGTCCTCGGTGCGCGCCTGTCGGGCAGCGCGATTACGAAGCGGCGCAACTCCGCGAATGCTGAGGAGGGCATGTCGTAGACGCGGTGCCAGTACAGCAGGCTGCCCACGTTCCAGGGCCCGGTCAGCAGGGACGGCGTCAGGTCGTCCGGCAGAGTGCGGCCCGCGAACAGGAACAGGTCGGCGGTGTGCAGGTCCAGTGCGGGCGCGAGCCGCCGTAGCAACGCCGGACCCGGATCCTCGCCGGCGAGCACCGCGTCGAGGTTGGCCGCGGGCACGTCCGTAGCCACGGCGAGGGAGGCGGCGGACGTGCCGCGACGGTCCAGCAGTCTTCCCAGGCGTACCCCGAAGGACGGCGTTTCGCTCACGCCGCCAAATGTAGGCCCTAGCGTACGGCGACCCGCACATGCCGTACGGCGTTCAGGAACGGTGGCGATTGCGCGGATGGTTCCTCGCGGTCCGCTCATTGCCGTGCCGGTAGTTTCCCGTGAGGCGAGCCATCAGTTCCTGCGGGTCCTTCCTGTCAACCTCTGTCAGGAACCGAACCGCTGCGTCGCCGCGCAGGACGCTCGCAGGTCGGCCATGGTGGAGAAGCTCGACCTCGCCGTCCTTGCGCAGGCGGTAGGTGAATCCCTCGGGTGCTTTGGCCATCCGTGCATCATCTGCCGCCGGCTGTGTCCACCGCGACGGAATAACGCAGTCGTAACCACATCAGTGCCGGTCTGAGCCGTATCGCTCGACGAGCTTATTGCCGATCGAGGCCAGGTGTTCCCGCACACCCGGAGGACCGGTCACCTCGATCCATTCGACCAGCCCGGCAAGCTCGCCGGCGAGTTTGTACTCGTCGTTGCCGCGGATCACGACCTCGATGCGGCCGTCGGTCGTGGCACCTCCCACCTCGAGCCGACTGCCGAACCCCATCCGGAGCACGCCTACCCCGTGGGGTACGCACATCGCCCGGGCCTCGTGGGGTGTTCGCCTGCGTTCGACCTCATCCGCGATCGCGCACCAGCTCTCGGCAAGGTCGAAGTCATCGGGCCGGTGTACGGGATCGCCGGTCGGGTCGACGGACGACACGCGGTCGATCCGGAAGGTCCGCCGACCGGCCTCGGTGCTGGAGACGAGGTACCAGGACGGGCCTTTGGCGACGATGCCCAGCGGGTGGACAGTCCGCTCGGTTTCGGTGCCTTCGCGGTCGACGTAGCCGAGCCGGACCTGGACGCCGCGGATCACCGCGTCCTGGAGCTCGTCGAGGAAGCGGGGCGGTCGGGGCTCGGCCCGGCTCGACCCCCATCGTTGCGGGTCCGTGACGAGCGACGACGCCGCCGCCTCGGCCTGCACCCGGAACGGCTCCGGCAGGGCATGGACGAGCTTGCGCAGCGCCGCTTTCACGGCTGGCGTGACAGCCGAGGCAGGGCCGGCGACGAGGAACAGGGCGCGGGCCTCACCGGCGGTCAACCCGGACAGGTCGGTGCGGGCGCCGCCCACGAGGCGCCAGCCGCCGCCCCGGCCCTGCACGGAGTAGACCGGCACGCCGGCCATGCCCAGGGCGTCGAGGTCGCGACGGGCGGTGCGCTCGGAGATCTCCAGCTCCCGGGCGACCTCCGCTGCGGTCACCTGCTCGCGGTGTTGCAGCAGGAGGAGGATGGCCATCAACCGGTCGGCTCGCACGCCGGCAACACTCCCACGTAAAACCGGTCAGGAGGTGACCGGTATCGGTCGCCATGATGCCGGCATGACAATCGATCTTCCCGAGTCCACCCTCATTTCGGTCAACGGTGTGGAACTCGAAGTCTTCGAAGCGGGCCGGGAAAACGCCGGAAGGCCCATCGTGCTCTGTCACGGCTGGCCCGAGCACGCCTTCTCCTGGCGCTATCAGGTGCCGGCCCTGGCCGCGGCGGGCTACCACGTCCTCGTCCCGAACCAGCGCGGCTACGGCAACTCGTCCTGTCCCGCCGACGTGACGGACTACGACATCCAGCACCTGTCGGGTGACCTCGTCGCCCTCCTCGATCACTACGGCTACGAGGATGCCACCTTCGTCGGCCATGACTGGGGCGCATTCGTCGTCTGGGGCCTGACCCTGCTGCACCCGAACCGGGTCAACGGCGTGGTAGCGCTGAGCGTGCCCTACCAAGAGCGCGGAGAGATGCCCTGGATCGAGGTCATGGAGGCCGTGCTCGGCGCCGACTTCTACTTCGTCCACTTCAACCGGCAGCCGGGCGTCGCCGACGCCGTGTTCGGGGAGAACACGTTCCAGTTCCTGCGGAACCTGTACCGGAAGAACGTGCCCCTCGCGGAGCCGCGGCCGGGCAATGCGTTGATTAACCTCGCTAGAGCGGAATCCCCGCTCGGTGACCCCGTCATGAGTGACAGCGAACTGGCTGTCTTCGTCTCCGCCTTCGCATCAACGGGGTTCACGGGCGGAATCAACTGGTACCGAAACCTGGACCGCAACTGGCGCCTGCTGGCGGACGTGGACCCGATCATCCGACAGCCCACCCTCATGATCTACGGCGACCGCGACACGGTCGCGAGGGCTGAAAGACTGACGGAATTCGTGCCGAATGTGGAGGTGATCAGCCTGGACTGCGGTCATTGGATCCAGCAGGAGATGCCGCAGGAAACGACCGAGGCGATTCTGAAGTGGCTGGACCAGCGGGATGCCGCCTAGGGGCCTGTCTCGAAGTCGATGACAGCAACGCCGTCATGATCGGCGTCTGGTGGATGAACGTGCAGGGTGCGGGCGTGTTGATGGCGGTTTCGTGTGCCAGGGTGTAGTCCAGCTCCACCCTGGTACACGAAATGCCGATCTTGACTGTTATGACGCCCGCCGCTGGTTGTGAACCCGCTAGGGTGCGCCGCCGTGCTCTCAAGGACTCATGGGTATTCCGCTTGTGCCATGTTCCGGGGACGCTCGTGCGGTTACGGCGCGGTCGGCCTGCCGGGACACGGACATGACAGTTTCTCTGTGCGCCCGGGCGCTTTCGGGTCGCCCCGTTCGCCGAGGTAAACCCAACCCTCTTGGGAGGGTCCGGGCCTGCGACCGAGCAGGGCGCTCCAGAACTGGGCCACCCGTTCCGGGTCGAGGCAGTCGATCGTCACACTGGACCACACGTTCGCCATGGGCCGATCCTGACAGGTCGCCGGATCTGCCGAGATCGGTACGGCTGATCTTGATGCCGGCCTGCGACTAGCATCGTCGGCATGGCAACGCGGCTTGTTCAAATCAACATGAAGGCCCGGGACGACTCCGCGCTGGGCGGATTCTGGGCACAGGCGCTCGGCTGGGGAATCTCCAGCGAGGAACCCGGCGTGACCAACCTCGAACCCGAGGGCTTCGTCTACCCTGACCCCGTCGCCGTATGTATCGACCTCGTCGTCTCCCCGGAACCCAAGACGGTGAAGAACCGGGTGCACGTCGACCTCGCCGCCACCTCGGCGGCCCATCAGGCGGAGCTGGTCGCGCGCCTGAGGGAGCTCGGCGCTACGCCCGCCGACGTAGGCCAGGGCGACGTCGGATGGACGGTCATGGCCGACCCGGAGGGCAACGAGTTCTGCGTGCTGGACTCCCTCTACGCAGACACCGGACCGATCGCCTCGGTGGTGGTCGACTGCGCGGATCCGCGAGCTATGGCCCGCTTCTGGGGCGAGGCCATGGACTGGACCGTGCACAAGGTGGCCGACGACAACGCGGTGCTGCGCTCCGCCAAGGACGTGGGCCCATATCTGATGTTCATCCGCACCCCCGACGTGAAGACCGGGTGGAACCGCGTCCATCTCGACCTCCGTCCGTACCCGGGCGATGACCTGGAGGCCGAGGCGGCCAGACTGCGGGCCCTCGGCGCCACCGCCATCGACCTGGGCCGGAGCGATGTTCCGTGGAAGGTCCTCGCCGACCCGGAAGGCAACGAGTTCTGCCTCCTCACCCCGAGCTGATGTGGAGCAACCGTGGCATTCACCGAGGAAGAGATCGCCTACCTGAGGTCCCAGCCGCTGGCGCGGATCGCCACCGTCGCCGACGACGGGCAACCCGACGTCGTACCGGTCGGCTTCGAGTTCGACGGCACGGATTTCTATATCGGCGGCATCGACCCTGCCAATACCCGCCGCACCAGGAACGTACGTGCCGGCAACACCAAGGTCGCGCTCGTCGTCGACGACCTGGCCTCCGTACGCCCGTGGTCGCCACGCTACGTACGCGTCTACGGCACCGCGGAGATCGTCGAACGCCAGACCCGGTTCGGCACCGCCCCTATTCTGAAGATCACTCCGAAGGTCTCGTGGAGCTTCAACCTCAACGGCGAATGGCACCGTGACGGGGGTCCTCCCACCCCCCACAGAACCGTCCATCGGCCCGCGCCATCCGCAATGGCCCAGAAGGAGACGATGAATGACGGACGCTCGTCCTGACAGGTGACGAACGCCGCCCGCGATCCTCAGGGGTCGCGGGCGGGGGTATCAGCCGAAGATCATTTCGCCGCCGGTCTCGCGGGGCTGCGGGTCGGGGATGCGGGTCATGCGGAACGAGTTCGCCAGGCCGAGGAGGGCGGCCAGGAGCGGGATGAGCAGCGCCACCTGCAGGGCGAGCGGCCGGGCCTCGGTGTTGATCCGGACGATCTCGTCCTGCACGGCCGGGGGTTCGGTGGTCAGCAACTGCTCCACCTGCGTGTTGCTCATGATCTGGGCGTCCTCCTCCAGCGCGGCCGCGACCCGTTGCTGGTCGGCGGGCGGCAGGACCGTGCTGTTCGCCGCCTTGTCCGTGAAGGTGAGCGACAGGGTGGCGAGCATGATGGCGCCGGCGAACGCGAGGCCGAACGACAGCCCGAACGACCCGCCGGCCGAGTTCACCCCGGCCGCCTCGCTGACCCGCTCGTCGGACACGGGTCCGAGCGTGTAGTTGTTGAGCTGCGAGACCAGCAGCCCGAGCCCGCAGCCGCCGACGGCCAGGGGCAGCGCCAGCTGCCACCCGTGCTCCGCGTGCGGGACGATCGGGATGAGGACCGCCACGCCGACGGCGAGCAGGGCGAAGCCCGCCTGGATGACGCGGCTCGGGCGCCGTTTGCCGGCCCGCCGCCCGGCGAGCAGGGCGACCCCGAACGTCGTCAGCGACAGCGGCGCGAGCGACAGACCGGCGTGCATCGCGGTGTACTCGAGGACCATCTGCAGGTAGATCGGTAGGACGATCATCAGGCCGCCGAGCGTGATCTGCTGGAGCAGTTGCCCGGAGATCCCGTACCGGAACGCCGGCGACCGGAACAGGTCGGCGTCGATGAGCGCGGGCAGGTTGCGGCGGCTGCGCCCGCGCAGCCAGTACGCGAGCGCGGCCATCGCGGCGGCGCCGAACGCGATCAGCGCGCCGACGGCCTCGCCGCCCTCCTGCCAGACGAGGATGCCCAGCACGATGCCGCCCATGCCGAGCACCGACAGCACCGCGCCGACCGCGTCGACGGTCCGCGGCCCGGTGTACGGGGCGTCGCGGACCATGCCGATGCCGCTGAGCACGGCGGCGATGACGACCACCTCCAGGAGGAAGCCGACCCGCCACGACAGGTACGTGGTGATGAACCCGCCCAGCAGCGGCCCGATCGCGGCGGCGATGCCGGCCGCTGCCCCGACCAGGGCGTACGCCTTCTTCTGCTGGTCGCCGCAGAAGTTGCCGTGGATCAGCGACTGCATGGCCGGCAGCAGCAGCGAAGCGCCGAGCCCGCCGATGACCGCCCAGCAGATGATGATCGCGGTGAGGTCGCGGGCGAACACCATGGACAGGGCGCCGACGGCGTACCCGAGCAGGCCCAGCACGTAGGCGCGCTTGCGCCCGATGAGGTCACCGACCTTGCTGCCGATGAGGATGAACGCCGCGGAGACCAGGGCCTCCAACGCGATCGCCGACTGCACCCCGCTGACGGTGGCGTCCAGGTCGCGGACCACCGACGAGATCGACACGTTCATCAGGGACGTGTCGACGACCAGGACGAACATCGCCATGGCCAGCAGTACGGCGAGCAGCGTGCTGCCCCCGGAACCCCGTGCGACCACGAAAGCGCCTCTCGCTATCAGTGTGTTCATACTACGCAGAATGGGACAAATTCGATCGGCCAGGCGGCGTCCGCGGGTGATGCCTGCCACATTTTCTGACCGATCGGTCAGTAGTTGACCGATCGGTCAGGCAGGATGTTCGGTGGAGGTGGTTCCTGCATGGCTCGTGGCAACACCCGCGACGAGATCCTCGCGGCGGCGGCGCGGCAGTTCGCGAACGTCGGCTACAAAGGCACCTCCCTGCACGACATCGCGGTGGAGGTGGGCTGTTCCAAGGCCACGCTGCTCTACCACTTCGCCACCAAGGACGCGATCCTCGCGGCGCTCGTCGAGCCCCCGGCCCGCGAGCTCGTCGTCCTCGACGCGAAGCTGACCGCGATGAGCCCCGGACAGGCCCGCGAGGCCGCCATCGAGGGCTTCGTCGACCTCGTGCTGGCGTACCGGCGCGAGATCGCGCTGATCTACCACGACCTGCCGCACCTGTTCGAGCGCCCGGCGTTCGCGGACGTGCGGCCCGCCACCGAGCGGCTCTGCGTCCTGTTCGCGGGCGGCGACACGGACGCGGCCGCGCTGATCGGCGCCAAGGTCGTACTCGCGGGTATTGCCGCCGTGGCCCTGGAGCCGCCGCCGGACGGCGATGAGCACCTCCGCGAAGCCCTCATCCGGGTCGCCCGACGCGCCCTGATCCCCGGCGCCTGACCGGCGTCACCGTCCCGGACCCCCTCCGACGTAAGGAATCCTGATGGCAACAGTGCTCTACCGGCTCGGCCGGGCGTCCTACCGACGCCGCGGCCTGGTCGTGATCGTCTGGCTCGTGGTGCTGGCGGCCCTCGGCGGCAGCGCCGCGGCGTTCAAGGGCGCCACGTCCAGCGACTTCACGATGCCTGGCACGGAGTCGCAGCGCGCGATCGACGCGCTGAAGCGGGAGTTCCCCGAGGCGAGCGGCGCGACCGGCACGATCGTGGTGGCCGCCCCGAAGGGTCAGCAGCTCACCACCCCCGCCTTCCAGGCGGCGGTGGCCGGCCTGGTCGATGAGGCCTCGAAGCTGCCCGGCGTGCTCGGCGCGATGAACCCGTTCCAGGTGGGCGCGGTCTCCCAGGACCGGGCGTACGCCCTGATCCAGGTGCAGTTCGCCGACCGGGCCGACAAGGTCACCCCCGAACAGCGCGAAGCGTATGAGCGCAGCGGCGCGGCCGCCGAGACGGCGGGCCTGCGGGTCGAGCACGGCGGCGAGGTGATGAACGCCGAGCCCGAGGTGGGCGGCACCGAGGCGATCGGCGTCCTCATCGCGTTGATCGTTCTGGTCGTGACGTTCGGCTCGCTGGTGGCCGCCGGCATGACGATGCTCAACGCGCTCATCGGCGTGGGCGCCGGCATGGCCGGCCTGTTCGCGCTGAGCAGCGTCGTGCAGCTCACCGGCACCGCGCCGGTGCTCGCGCTGATGCTGGGCCTCGCGGTCGGCATCGACTACTCGCTGTTCATCTCGTCGCGCTACCGGCAGAACCTCCTCGAGGGCCTGGCGTCGGACGAGGCGGCCGGCCGGGCGGTCGGCACCGCCGGCTCCGCTGTCGTGTTCGCGGGTGCCACCGTCGTCATCGCCCTCGCCGGCCTGGCCGTGGTGAACATCCCGTTCCTGACCGTCATGGGCCTGGCCGCCGCCGGCACGGTCGCCGTCGCCGTCCTGGTCGCGATCACGCTGCTGCCCGCGCTGCTCGCGTTCGTCGGCAGGCGGATCCTGCCCCGTAGGCAGCGCGACACGGTCGAGGTCGAGCAGCGCGAGGGCTTCGGCTTCCGCTGGGCGCGCCTGGTCATCAAGCTGCGGGTCCCGGTCATCCTGGTCGGCATCGCGGGCCTCGGCGCGCTGGCCATCCCGGCCGCCGACATGCGCCTCGCCCTGCCGGGCGCGAGCGCCCTCCCGGTGGGCACCCCGGCGCGCGACGCCGCCGACCTCATCACCGAGGGCTTCGGTCCCGGCTTCAACGGCCGCCTCGTGATGGTCGTGTCGTCGGACTCGGCGGACCGGACCGCGGCCGCCGCCACCGAGGTCACCGCCGCCCTGCAGGGCACGAAGAACCTGATCGCGGTGGCCCCGCCGAACTTCAGCCAGGACAAGCTGACCGCGCTGCTCGCGGTCATCCCGGCGACGGGGCCGACCGACGAGGCGACCGAGACGCTCGTGCACGACGTGCGCGACGTCGCGAAGACGGTCGACGGCGCCGACATCGCGCTGACCGGTCAGACGGCCGTCGGCATCGACGTGTCCGGGAAGCTCTCCGACGCGCTGCCGGTGTACCTGCTGCTCGTGGTCGGTCTGTCGGTGCTGCTGCTCATGCTGGTGTTCCGGTCGGTGCTCGTGCCGATCAAGGCGGCGCTCGGCTTCCTGCTGACCGTCGGCGCCACGTTCGGGCTCACGGTGCTGGTGTTCCAGCAGGGCCACCTCCGCGACCTGGTCGGCCTCGACGCGCCCGGCCCGCTGGTGAGCTTCCTGCCGATCCTGCTGATCGGCATCCTGTTCGGCCTGGCCATGGACTACGAGGTCTTCCTCGTCTCGCGCATGCGCGAGGACTACGTCCACGGCGACACCGCGCAGCAGGCGACCGTGAACGGCATGGGCCACGGCGCCCGCGTCGTGACCGCCGCCGCGCTCATCATGACGTCGGTCTTCGCGGGCTTCATCCTGGTCGAGGACCCGGTCATCAAGTCGATGGGCTTCGCGCTCGCGATCGGCGTGGTGATCGACGCGTTCATCGTCCGGATGACGATCGTGCCGGCCGTGATGTCGCTGCTCGGCAGGGCCGCGTGGTGGCTGCCGCGCTGGCTGTCGCGGATCCTGCCCAACGTCGACATCGAGGGCGAGGGCCTGCGCAGGCACCTGGACGAGAACCGGGAGCCGGAGCGCGAGCTGGTCAGCGTCTGAGCATCCCGTAGGCGGTCGTCCGTGACGTACTTCTCATTGGGAAAAGTTGCACAAAGGGAAAGTTTTTCCTAATTTTGGGGTACGCGCGGACGGCCGCTCTTCGGGGTCGTGGCGCCGTCGGACGGGGGGCCGAGGGGTGACTGCGGTAGATGAGGTGTCCACCCCGGTCGCCGAACCCGCCGCCACGGTACAACCCAGGGTCCAACCCACGGCCGCGCGTCGCGCCCTTCGCGAGATCGGCCTGGTCGTGGTCCTGTTCCTCGCCTACAAGGCCGGCCGCATCGTCGCCGACGGGCACGTGGCCGAGGCGTTGGCCAACGCCCGCGACGTCTGGCACCTCGAACGCGTCCTGCGGCTGCCCAGCGAGCTGGCCATGCAGCGGGCGGTCCTGCCGCACCTGGACCTGGTCCACCTCGCCAACTCCTACTACGCGTACGTGCACTTCCCGGCCACGGCCCTGCTCCTGATCTGGATGTACGTCTGGCGGCCCGCGCACTACGTGTGGACGCGCCGCATGCTCGCCTGGCTCACCGCCGCCGGCCTGGTCGTGCACCTGCTCCTGCCGCTCGCCCCGCCGCGCATGCTGGGCAGCGTCGGCATGGTCGACACCGGTCGCCTCTACGGCCCGTCCGTCTACGGCTCACCGACCACCGACACGCTCGCCAACCAGTACGCCGCGATGCCGTCGCTGCACGTCGGCTGGGCGCTGGCGGTGGCCATCGCGCTCATCGCGGCGACCCGTGGCCGCTGGCGCTGGCTGTGGTTGGCGCACCCCGCCGTCACGCTGCTCGTCGTGGTCGTCACCGGCAACCACTACTGGCTCGACGCGGCCGTCGCGGTCCTGCTGCTCGGCCTGGTCATCGCGGCGCTGCCCCGCGCCGCCCCGGCGCGCGCCGTGGCGATCCCGCGCCCCCGCGTGCACGCCTGACCCGAACTACATCGCGTAGGTGGAGTCGACCGCGGGCTGGCCCGTGTAGTTCGGGCCGGCGCGGTCGTCCGCGCCGAGATACGTGTACGGCAGCGAGACGTCGCGCCGCCCCTCGCAGCGCACCTGCCGGCGCCGGGCGTCGTAGGCGAACCCGGCCCGGCGCAGCGCGGTGGCCAGCGGACGCCCGGCTGGGCCGCCGCCGGTGAGGCGGATGCTGGTCAGGTCGAGGTCGGCGACGAGCAGGCCGGTTCCGGTAAGGCAGGACGCCGCGCGGCGGCGAAGAAGTCCACGAGGTCCACGCCGGTGAGCCGGACCCGGTCGGCCAACCCGGCGTGGCGGAGCCGGTCGGCCGCGTCGACCAGGGCGCGGCCCGTGCCGCAGCACAGGTCCAGCCACGCCACCCGGTCGGCGTCGGCGAGGCGGGCGACGAGCCGGTCGACGGGGTCGAAGCCGAGCTCGCGGGCGTAGCTGTTGACCCCGGTGAGCTGACGTTCCCGGTTCATCGCGTTGTTGGCCACCACCGCCGACGCGTGCAACGCCTCATCGTCCAGCAGCCGCCCGTCGCCCATCCACGCACCCTACGGCCCGACGCTAGGGTGTCCGCTGTGGAGGGGTTGATCGCGGCCGTTGTCGCCGGTCTGCTCTGGCGTGCGTACGGGTTGCGACCGGGCGCGGTGGCGGTCTGGTTGGCGCCGCTGCCGCTGCTGCTGGTCGCGCCCCGGGTCGCGTGGCCCGTCGCGGTGGGCGCCGCCGCGCTGGCGTGGCTCATCGGCCAGTCCGGCATGTGGACGTACTACACCCGCGACATCCAGATTCCCCGGCCGGTGGTCGCCGCGATGTTCCTCGCGGGGGCGGCCGGCGCCGCGGCGACCGTCGGTCTCGCGCGGGCGCACCTCGTCGCGGGGCACGCGGTCCTGGGCGCGTTCGCCGCCCCGGTGGCGTGGGCGGCCATGGAGTTCCTGATCGCGCGCTGGTCGCCGCACGGCGCGTGGTCCAGCCTGGCGTACTCGCAGGCCGACCATCCGCTCGCGCTCCAGGTCGCCGCGGTGACCGGCGTCTGGGGCGTCACCGCCCAGCTCCTGTTGCCCGCCTCGGCCGTCGCCGCGCTGGTGGCGTCCCGCGAGTGGGCGGCGGTGGTCCCTGCGGTGGTGCTCCTGGTCGTCCTCGCCACGCACGCCTACTGGCGCACCCGGCGGCACACGCCCGGCCGGACCCTGCGCGTGGGTCTGGTTGCCGTCGACGGCCCCGACCTGCCTGTGCCCCTCGTCGAGGCGGAGGGTGCCGACCTGGTGCGCCGCTACGTCGAGGGGGCGCGGGGCCTGGTCGAACGCCGCGCGGACGTCGTGGTCCTGCCCGAGGCGGTGTGGACCATCGATGGTGACGACAGGCTGAAGCCGTTCGCCGGCCTCGGAGCGCCGGTGGTCGTGGGTGCGATCCGCGTCGACCAGAACGGCTCCGTCAACGCCGCGGTGATCCACGCCGACGGCCCGCCCGTCGAGTACCACAAACAGCATCTGCTGCCGGGGCTCGAGTCCGCCCACCGGCCGGGTCGCGACCTTGTCCTTCTGCCCGGCGAGCCGACCGTCGGGGTGGCCATCTGCAAGGACCTCGATTTTCCCGCGTTGGCCCGCGCCTACCGCCGGGCCGGGGCGGCGGCGCTGCTCGTGCCGGCGTGGGACTTCGCCCGCGACGGGTGGCTGCACAGCCGGATGGCCGTGCTGCGCGGCGTCGAGGCGGGGCTGGCCGTCGCCCGGGTGGCGCGCCGGGGTCGGGCCACCGTCAGCGACGCGACCGGCCGGGTCCTCGCCGAGACCGACACCATGGCCGGCGCCGTCCTCGACGCCGAGCTGCCGTTGGACGCGGCGCCGACGCCCTACGCCCGGTGGGGTGACTGGTTCGGCTGGGCGTGCGTGGCGGCCACCGTCGCGCTCATGGTGGCGGCCTGACGACCGGTCAATTAAGTCGGGCGCGCGCGTCGGCGGCGCCAGCGCCGGTCAGATGCGGCAGGGCGGCCTCGCCGCGCCCGCCGACCAGCAGGAGCAGCCCGGCGATCGGCGCCTCGACCGGCGTCCCGTCGCCCACCGACCAGTCGACGTCGGTCGCCGTCAGGCGCAGTCCGGCGAACCGGCGGCGCGGCACGATCGGCCGGGGCCAGCGCATCGTCCACATGCGGGTCGCGGCCACCGCCGCGGCGTCGGTCGGGATGACCAGGTCGCGCCCGAGCGGGACGGCGATGTCCAGGCCGTGGACCAGGATGTCGATGAGCGTCTCGTACGGCGTGACGCCGAAGTTGCGCCGGCGCGAGCCGATCATGCCGCGGATCTCGGCGGTCAGCCCGGCGGGAGAGCCGGTCGCGGCGCGGCGCCGGGCGGCCTCGCGGATCATCGTGTTCATGCCGCCCAGCGTGCGGAACACGCGAGGCGCGTCCCGTAGCCGCACCTGTTGAAGGGTGAGGTGGGCGGCGACGTCGCGCACCGTCCACCCGGCGCACAGGGACGGCCGGCGCCACTCGTCGTCGGTCAGGTCGTCGAGCAGGTCGGCGACACGCGTGCGCTGCGCGTCAATGGCCCGCCAGATGTCGTCGATGTCCATGGTGGCCTCCTACGCTGGGCGGAGCACGGCCGTGACCAGCGCCGTGATCTCGGCCGTGGGGTCGAACGCCGGGTCGGGTGCCGCGAGCTGGTGCAGCACCAGGCCGACGAAGTGGTTCATGATCGGGGGCGCGTCGCGCTCCGGGTCGCGCGAGCCCGCGAGCCTTAACCAGTTCAGGAAGTACGCCCGGACGCGGTCGCCGCCCGCGAGCAGCGGCGCCCGCAGAGGCGGGTGGATCGCCGCCTCGGCGAGGATCACGTACCGGGCCAGGGTGAGGGTCCGGTGTGGACCCGACTGTTCGCGGGCCATATCAACCAGGGCCGCCGCCACCTCGGCCGCCGTGGTGGGCAGGTGCCGCGCGACGATCTCCTCGGAGACGGCGCGCTCGCGCGCGACGAACCGGTCGATGACCGCGCCGAGCAGCGCGTCGCGGGTGCGGAAGTAGTTCGAGGTGGAGCCGGCGGGCAGGCCGGCCGCCGCGTCGACCGCGCGGTGCGTGAGCGCGCGCATCCCGCCCTCACCGAGCACGGTGATCGCCGCGTCGAGCAGATCGTCCCGCCGGTTAACCATGAGGCGATACTACAGTTGTAGTTAGATTCACTACAACTGTTGTCCCACTCCGATCGTGGAGGGGTGGCCGCCCAAGGTCGCCGCCCGGCGATTCCAAGATCACGATTTTGTGTACAAAGGCGTAACTGGGCTGCGCTTCCTGCCACGAGACAGTGACCTTGGCGCCATGCCATGGCCGATATGTCCGGTTCAACGGGCTGACGGGTTCACATCCGCACAGCAGACAACGATTACGGTCGTGGACACCCCGTCCGGACTGCAGAAACGTACAGCAGACGGTGATCTCCGTTGTTCGTGGCGATCACTCGGACGGTGCCGGTGCCGGCCGCCGACCCTGAGCGCGCGGTCCATCGGATCGTCGGTGGCGTACTCGAAAAATCTTGATGAGCGCGTCGAATCGCGGCGGGGCCGATCGACGCGGAGGTGAAGGGGCGGCGGGAGCCGCCCGGACAACGCCTCGAGAGGACCTTAGATATGTCGATCATCAGCGCGGACGTCGCCGCCGCCCGGCCGGCGGCCGGGGCGCGCACGCTGCTTGTCGCGGGGGTCGCCGCCGCGCCGACCTTCGCCGTCGTGTCGGTGGCGCACGCGGCCACCCGGGACGGGTTCGACCTCACCCGGCACCCGTTGAGCATGCTGAGCACGGGCGATCTCGGCTGGCTGCAGGTCGCCACCTTCGTCGTCAGCGGCCTGTTGCTGATCGCGGGCGCGGCCGGCCTGCGCGCCGCGATCCCCAGCCGGTGGGCGCCGCGGCTGCTCACCGTCACGGGCCTGGGGATGATCGCCGCCGGGGCGTTCCCCATGGACCCGGGCGACGGCTTCCCCGTCGGCACGCCCGCCGGGCCGGCGACCAGCCTGAGCTGGCACGCGGGCCTGCACATGGTGGCCGGCACCGTGTCGTTCGCCGCGCTCACCGCCGCCTGTCTCGTGCTGGGCCGGCACTTCGCCCGCGCCGGGCGGACGGCGGCCGCTGGTGCGTCCTGGATCGCCGGCGCCACGTGCGTGACCGGTAACGTCTGGGCGATGATGGGCGGCCGGGCCGGCTCGCTCACGGTGTGCGTGGGCGTCCTGGCCGCGATGTTCTGGGTGTCCGCCACGCAGGCCGCGTTCGTGAGGGGGAGCTGACCGTGACCGGACCGGTGAAGGGCCCCGCGTCGTACTTCCCGTCGATCGAGAACAAGTACGGCCGACCGGTCAGCGAGTGGCAGGACATCATCCGGGGCGCCGAGGCGACCCGGCACATGGAGCTGGTGACCTGGCTCAAGGCCGAGTACGGCCTCGGCCACGGTCACGCCAACGCGCTGGTCGCGTACACCCTCGCGGAGGACCGCGCGACGTGACGCCCTTCGGTGACGACCCGTACCCCGCGTACGCGCGACTGCGTGCGCGGGGTGCCGCCGTATGGGACGCGGGAACCGGGCAGTGGCTGGTGGCCCGGCCCCCCGACGGCGGCGCGCTGCTGCGCGTCCGCCGGCTCGGCCGGGTCGCGCCGCAGCCGCCCGTCGTCGCGCCCGGGACGGAGCCGTTCTGGCGGCTGCAGTGGGCCGGGCTGCTCGACATGGAGGCGCCCGACCACCCGCGGGTGCGGCGGCTCGTGTCGCGGGCGTTCACGCCCGCGCGGG
>NZ_BAAALT010000295.1:0-21825 GCF_039528515.1 Luedemannella flava | reverse complement strand
GGCGGCCGCGACCGTCGGGGTGGCCGGGGTGCCGTCCGCCGCCCTGGCCAGGCGGGCGGACCCGCCGCCGGCCGCGCGACGCGCGAGTACCCGCTGCTTGTGGGCCTTGAAGCGCGGCTCGCGCTCCTTCAGGTCGACCAGCACGGGCGTCGCGAAGAAGATCGACGAGTACACCGCGGAGAGCATACCGACGAACAGCACCAGGCCGAGGTCCTTCAGGGTGCCGGCCTTGAGCACGCCGGCGCCGATGAAGAGCAGGCCACCGACGGGCAGCAGGGCCACGACGCCGGTGTTGATGGACCGCATCATGGTCTGGTTGACGGCCAGGTTGGCCGCCTCGCCGTAGGTCTGGTCCGGCTTGCCGGTGATGCCCCGGGTGTTCTCGCGGACCTTGTCGAACACGACGACGACGTCGTAGAGCGCGAAACCGAGGATGGTCAGGAAGCCGATGACCGTCGACGGGCTCACCTCGAACCCGACGAGCATGTACACCGTGGCGGTGAGCAGCAGGTTCTGGACCAGCGCGGCGATCGCGGCGACGGCCATGCGCCACTCGCGGAAGACCGCGATGAGGTACGCGACGACCAGGACCAGGAAGATCAGCACGCCGATGAGCGCCTGACGCAGGATCTGCGCGCCCCACGAGGCGCTCACCCGGTTGTCGCTGACCTCCTCGGGGTTCAGCGCCAGCTTGCTGGCCACCGCCTCCTTGACCGTCTCGGCCTTCGCCGCGTCGAGGTCAGCCGTCTTGATCAGGTAGGTGGCGTTGGGGCCCGTGCCCACCTTCTGCGCGGTGATGACCTCGGCGCCGGCGTCGGCGACGGCGTCGCGGGCGTGGTCGATCGTGCCGACCGAGGCCGGCACCTGGAAGCTGTTGCCGCCCTTGAAGTCGATGCCGAGCTCGACGCCGCGCAGCCAGAAGCTCAGCCCGGCGAGGACCACGATGACCGCGGCGATGCTGTACCAGATCTTGCGGCGGCCGACGACATCAATGCCGGCCTCACCGTTGTAGAGGCGGGTCGCGAGACTGCTCATCTCACGCCTCCTTCACACGTGTCGTCGGGGTCGCCGGCGCCTCGTCCGCGTGGTGCAGCACGCGGCCCAGGCCACTGACCCGCGGCGACAGGAACGCCGGGGTACTGGCGAGCATGGTCATGATCGGGTGCCGGAAGAGGAACACGATCAGCAGGTCCAGCGCGGTGGCCAGACCCAGGGCGAAGGCGAAGCCCTGCACCGAGCCGACGCCGAAGATGTACAGCGTGGCGGCGGCGAGGATGGAGACCACGTTCGCCGTGATGATCGTGCGCCGCGCCCGGATCCAGGCCCGGCCGACCGCGCTGCGCGGGCTGCGGCCCTCGCGGATCTCGTCCTTGAGGCGTTCGAAGTAGATGACGAACGAGTCCGCCGCGACACCTAGGGAGACGATGAAGCCCGCTATACCGGCCAGTGTGACGGTGAAGCCCATCGTGTGGCCCAGCAGGATCAGCGCGCCGTAGGTGAGCAGACCCGACAGCACCAGGCTCAGGAAGATGACCGAGCCGAGCAGGCGGTAGTAGAAGAACGCGTACACGATGACCAGCGCCATGCCGATACCCATGGCCAGCAGACCGGCCTTGAGGTACTCGGCGCCGAGCGTCGCCGTGACGGTGTTGGCCTCGCTCTGCTCGAAGGTCAGCGGCAGGGCGCCGTAGCGCAGCTGGTTGGCGAGCTGCTTCGCGCCCTTCTGGTCGATGCTGCCGCCGCTGATCGTCGCGTCACCGGTGATGACATTCTGGATCGACGGCGCGGAGACCGTCTTGTTGTCGAGCACGACGGCGACCGCGCAGCGGCCGTTCTCGTCGACGGCACCCTGGGCACACTTGGAGTCCGCGTTGTTGTAGGCCTCCTTGGTCAGGGCCGTCCACTTGTCCTGACCGCTGCTCTTGAACTTCAGGTCGACGACCCACTGGCCGGTCTTCTGCTCGATGTTGGCCGACGCGTCCGAGACGTCGGTGCCGAGCACCTTCGCCTGGTCGAGCAGGTACTTGTACGCACCGGACTCGTCGCAGGAGACGACGGTCTCCTTCGCGGCGTCGATCGAGCCGGGCTTACGGCCGTTGAGCTGCGCGCAGCTGATCTGCGGCACGTTGAACTGCATCTCGGCCGGCAGCGCGCCGACCTCGTCCGCGCTGAGCTTGGAGAACGGCGCCAGGGCCGCCTTCAGCGTCGGGTCCGAGCCGGCCGTCGTCGGGTCGGTGACGCCCTGCGCGGCGGTGAACGCGGCGCCGAGCTTCTTCTGCACGGCCGCGAGCCGCTCCGCCTTGGTGCCGGTAACGGGCTCCGCGGTCGGGCTCGCGCTGGCGCTCGGGGTCGCGGCCGGCGTCGTCGCGGCCGGCGTGGTCGCGCTCGCCTGCGGCGTGGCCGAGGCGGAGGCGCTGCCGGAGGCCTGCGGCGTGGCCGAGGCGCTGGCCGTCGCGTCGACGGACGCGCTCGTGTCGGCCACCGAGTTGAGCACCTTGCGGAAGCGCAGCTGCGCCGGGGTGCCGACGCTCTTCACGTCGTCGCGGTTCTCGCCGGCCACGCTGATCACGATGTGGTTGTCGCCCTCGATGACCACCTCGGCCTCGGAGACGCCCAGACCGTTGACGCGGCTCTCGATGATCCGCCGGGCCTCTTCCATCTGGTCGGCCTTCGGCGCGCCGCCGCCCTCGATCTGGGCAGTCAGGGTGACGGTGGTGCCACCAACAAGATCCAGACCAAGTCGCGGCTTGAGTCGCTTGCTGAGGCTCCCATCACCCGCGAAGTACACCCCCGTGAAGAGGGCGACGAAGATGAGTGTCAGCACGATCAGATACCGCGAGGGGCGCATCTGCTGCCCTTGTGGTGGTGCCACCTGCTGTTCTCCCTGTGTCCACGGTCCCACCGCCGCGACGGCGCGGCCGGGGGAGGTCCCGCTGCCGGCCGGGGTGGGCCGACGCGCGGTTATCCAGTATCACCGGGCGGCCCGGTAAGCCAAGGCCACCCGGTGGGGGCGGGTGGGTCCGCGGGGCGGACCCGGGGGGCGAAATGGCCCACCCCGGGGGGCGGGCCAGACCGGCTCAGCTCTCGTCGATCGCCTTGGCGGCGTCGGCGTTCGCCTCGTCAGCCTCGGTGTCCTCGGCGGGCCGGGACGTGATCACACGGGCGATCGCGCCACGGGCGTACCGTGCCGTCACGCCGGGCGAAATTTCCAGAGTGACGGTATCGTCATCGATCGCGGTCACCGTACCGTACAGTCCACCGATCGTCACGATCTCGTCACCGGGACCGATCGACGACTGCATCGCCTGCTGCTCACGCTTGCGCTTGCTCTGCGGGCGGATCAGCAGGAAGTAGACCGCGGCGATGATCAGAATGAACGGGAGAAACTGGACCAAGCCGTTGCTCGCCTGAGGATCCGCTGCCTCAATCATGTTGACCTTCCGTCACATCCGCGCAGACCGCACCTTTTGGTGCCCACTGCCGGGTTCTTATGTCATGCCAGACCGACGGAGTGTAGTCGGTGTGGCGGGGGCCACCACAGGCGGCACGCGTCACAGCTTCCTGAAGAACCGGGAGCGAATCACGGTTCCGCGGAGAACAGGTCCGGCGCCACCGGGCCGTTACCAACTGTAGCCGGTGGCTTGCGCCCGAGGTGCCGCCAGGCACCCGCCGTGGCCACCCGGCCACGTGGCGTGCGGGCCAGAAGGCCTGCGCGCACAAGGAATGGCTCGCACACCTCCTCGACAGTGTCAGGTTGCTCACCCACAGCGACGGCGAGTGTCGACAGGCCCACCGGACCGCCGCCGAACGAGTCCACGAGGGCGACCAGCACGGCCCGGTCGAGGCGGTCAAGACCAAGATCATCCACGTCGTACACCCGCAGGGCGGCCCTCGCCACCTCGATGTCGACCACCCCGTCCGCCCGCACCTCGGCGAAGTCGCGCACGCGGCGCAACAGGCGGTTGGCGATGCGCGGCGTGCCCCGCGACCGGCCGGCGATCTCCTTCGCTCCCCCGGGGGTCGTCTCGACGCCCAGGATGCGCGCCGAGCGGTGCAGCAGCACCGTCAGCTCCGCCGGCTCGTAGAAGTCGAGGTGCCCGACGAAGCCGAACCGGTCGCGCATCGGCCCGGTCAGCAGGCCGGCCCGCGTCGTCGCGCCGACCAGCGTGAACGGCTCGACGTCGAGCGGGATGGCGGTCGCGCCGGGACCCTTGCCGACCACCACGTCGACCCGGAAGTCCTCCATGGCGCTGTAGAGCAGCTCCTCGGCGGGGCGGGCCATGCGGTGGATCTCGTCGATGAACAGCACGTCGCCGTGGGCCAGGCTGGTGAGGATGGCGGCGAGGTCGCCGGAGCGCTCGATCGCCGGGCCGCTGGTCAAGCGCAGGCCCACGCCCAGCTCCGCCGCGACGATCATGGCGAGGGTCGTCTTGCCGAGGCCCGGGGAGCCGGACAGCAGGATGTGGTCGGGCGGCGAGCCGCGCCGCATCGCCCCGTGCAGGAGCAGCTCCAGCTGCTCGCGCACCCGGTGCTGGGCGATGAAGTCGGCCAGCCGCTTCGGCCGCAGCGTCGCCTCGGCGTCGGACTCCTCCGGCACCGCGTACGCCGAGACGAGCCCGCCCGCCTCCGGGGCCGTCACCGCACCCGCCCGAGCAGCTGGATCGCGCGCTTGAGCAGCACCGGCACACCGGGCGCGGGCTGACCGTCAAGCTCCGCCGCCACAGCGCCGACAGCCTGATCGGCCTGCGCGGCGGTCCAGCCGAGGCCGACGAGGGCCTGGCGGACCTGGTCGCTCCACGCGACGCCCGCCACGACCCCCGGCCCCGCGTCCGACGCGCCCACCGGGCCGACCCGGTCGCGCAGCTCCAGGATCAGGCGCTCGGCGCCCTTCTTGCCGATGCCGGGCACCCGGGTGAGCGTGGTCACGTCGCCGGCCGCGATCGCGCGGCGCACCACGTCCGGCGGGTGCACGGCGAGCACCGCCTGGGCCAGCCGGGGACCCACCCCGCTGGCCGTCTGCAGCAGCTCGAACAGGCCCTTGGCGTCGTCGTCCGCGAACCCGTAGAGAGTCAGCGAGTCCTCCCGGACGACGAGGCTCGTGGCCAGGCGCGCGTCCTCGCCGAGGCGCAGCGCGGCCAGGGTGGCGGGGGTGCACGCGACCGCGAGCCCGACGCCGCCCACCTCGATCACGGCGCCGTCCGGCGCGAGGGCGGTCACCCTGCCCCGTACGCTCGCGATCATCGAGAACCTCCCACGGTCCGCAGCGTCGCCGCTCTGATCTTCGCCTGGGTGCCGCCGCGCCAGATGTGGCAGATGGCCAGCGCCAGCGCGTCCGCCGCGTCGGCCGGCTTGGGCGGCGCGGGCAGGCGCAGCAGGCGCGTCACCATCGTGGTCACCTGTGCCTTGTCGGCCTGCCCCGAACCGGTCACGGCGGCCTTCACCTCGCTGGGAGTGTAGGTCTGCACCGGCAGGCCGGCCCGCGCGGCGGCGAGGATGGCGACCGCGCCGGCCTGCGCCGTGCCCATGACAGTGCGCACGTTGTGCTGGGCGAAGACCCGCTCGACGGCCACGCTCTGCGGCTGGTGCTCGGCGATGAGGGCGCTCAGCGCCTCGTCCAGCGCGAGCAGGCGCAGCGACAGCTCGTCGTCGGGGTCGGTGCGGACCACCTCGACCGTGACGAGTCGGCCGACCCGGCCGGGCTCGCCGTCGACGACGCCCACACCGCATCTGGTCAGCCCCGGATCGACGCCGAGCACCCGCACCAGCAACCCTCCCCGGATGAGATCACGAACGTGCGTTCGAGACGCTACCGCACGCTTCGAGGGGCCCGCGTGTCGACACGCCCGGGATAGCCTGGCCTGCATGAGGATCATCGAGCGCGCAGGCGTCTTCACGACGCCGACCGCCCCCGCGCCGACCCGGTACATAGAACATCTTCGTGCGCCCGGCGTGTCCGTCGGGACGTACTCGATCCCCCGCCGCGGCCACGACGACCAACGGGCCCACGAGGAGGACGAGATCTACGTGGTGACGGCCGGCGCCGCTACCATCTGGGCCGACACCGGCTCGGCGCGCGTCAGCGCCGGGGACGTCATCTACGTGCCCGCCGGGGAGATCCACCACTTCGTCGATATCAGCGCCGACCTGTCACTGATCGTCGTGTTCGCCCCGCCGCACCGCCCCGACCCCGTCCACCCCCGGGAGGCGGACCGGGCCGCCTGAGTCAACGGGCGGCGATGCCCGCCAGGATGCCGTCCACCAGGCGCTCGGGCAGTCCTTCGCGCGGCAGGTTGGGGTTCCAGAACAGCACGTTCTGCGCGAGCAGCGGGCCGATCAACATGACCGCCGCCAGCTCGATGTCGAGGTCGGCCCGCAGCTCGCCCTTGTCGCGCCAGGTGCGCAGCACCTGGCGCAGCAGCTCGCGGCGGGGCTCCATCGCGCGGTGGTAGACGCCCTGCAGCTCGGGGCTGCGGCGCAGCTCCGGCACGAGGCACGGCATGATCTGGCCGGCCCGGGTCGACCTGATGGTGCCGACCGGACGCAGCACGGCGACGAGATCGTCGCGCAGCGACGTGCCGGGCACCGTCGGCAGCTCACCCTTGAGCCGGGCGATCGCGTCGACCAGCATCGACTCCTTGTTGGGCCAGCGCCGGTAGATCGTGGCCTTGCCCACACCGGCCCGCGCGGCGACCGCCTCGATGGTCAGCGCCTCGAACGTGAGCCCCTCGGCGAGCAGGTCGAGCATCGCCTCCGTAATGGCCTCGTCCGCGCGGGCGCTGCGCGGCCGACCCGGCGTCTTCCGGTCGGGCTCGGGGGCGGCGTCGGCCGCCCCCGGCCCGTTGTCGGCACGCGCTGCGCTCGTCACGGTCGTCATCTCCGACATTGTCGCTGATCTAGCCGACCTCGGCCAGTTCCCTCGCCTCCGGCGCCGGCTGCGCCGGCGGCGTGTGCGGCGCCGAGTGACGCGGCAGCCAGGCGAGGACCACGCCGATGCCGATGAGCGCGACGACCGCCGAACCGCCGGCCGCCCAGTGCATCGCGCTGACGAACGACGAGTTCGCCGCCTCGATCAGCTCGGCCCCGGCCGGGCCGGCCTGCGCCGCCACGCCGTACGCGCCGGTGATGGACTCCGACGCCACGTCGCGGGCACCCGCCGGCAGGCCGGCGACCGCGTCGGCGATGTTGTCGCGGTACACCGCGGACAGCAGCGAGCCGAGCACGGCCACGCCGAGCGCGCCGCCGATCTGGCGGATGGTGTTGCTGACGGCCGAACCCACGCCCGCCTTCTCGCGGGGCAGGGACGACATGACCGACTCGGTGGCCGGGGGCATCACGTTGGCCATGCCCGCGCCCTGCACGAACGCGAGGACGAGCAGCACCCACACCGGGGTGGTCGCGCCGACCCACAGGTAGGCCGCGAGCGTCACCGCCACCAGCGCCATGCCCACCGCGCAGACGGCCTTCGGGCCGTACCTGCGGACCATGCCGGCGCTGCGCGGCGCGAAGATGAGCTGGGCCGCGGCGAACGGCGTCATCATGAGGCCGGACTGCAGCGCCGTGTAGCCGCGCACCATCTGCAGGTAGAAGGCCAGGAAGAACATCGTGCCCATGGCCGCGAAGAAGACCAGGCCGACCGAGCTGACGGCGGCGGAGAACCGCGGGTTGCGGAACAGCCGCACGTCCAGCGACGGGTGGTCACTGCGCAACTCGAACGCCACGAACGCGGCGAGGACGAGCACACCGCCGACGATCGGGCCCCAGGACTGGAACCGGCCGAAGCCGTGCTCGCCGCCGTCGATGATGCCGTAGACGAGGGCCACGAGGCCGGCGATGGACAGCGCGACGCCGACGACGTCGATGCGGCCCGGGTTCGGGTCGCGCGACTCCGGCACCATGATCATGATCAGCACGACGCCGATGACCACGATCGGCACGTTGATGAGGAAGACCGAGCCCCACCAGAAGTGCTCCAGCAGGAAGCCGCCGAGCACCGGGCCGATGGCCACGGCGAGGCCGACCGCGCCGGCCCACGCGCCGATCGCCTTCGCGCGCTCACGCGGGTCGAAGACGTTCGAGATGATCGACAGGGTGGACGGCATGACGGCGGCGCCGCCGATGCCCATGAGCGCGCGGGCCCAGATCAGCTGGGTGGGCGTCTGGGCGTACGCCGAGATGAGCGAGGCCAGGCCGAACAGCACGATGCCCAGCAGCAGGACGCGCTTGCGGCCGGCCCGGTCGCCGAGGACGCCCCAGGTGAACAGGAGGCCGGCGAAGACCAGCGTGTAGGAGTTGATGGCCCACTCGAGCTGGCTCTGGCTCGCGCCGACGCCGTGGATCGGGTCGGCGATGGCCTTGAGCGCCACGTTGAGCACGGTGTTGTCGAGGACGACAACGAGAAGACTGATGACCAGGACGCCGAGGATGGCCCAGCGGCGCGGGTGCCCGGTCTGCGTCTGTGGCTGCATGCCACTTCCCCCAGGGTTTCGAAACGATACGTCTCCGTTTTCTTCGGGTCACATTACGCCGGGCATTAGCGATACGGAACCGTCTCGTTTCATTATGTGTCGCCGGTCACCCGGGCGGGTGCGTCGCGGCCCAGTGCCGCGCGATGTCCACGCGCCGGGCGACCCACACCCCATCGTGGCTCGTCACGTGGTCGAGGAACCGTTCCAGGGCGGCCAGCCGGGCGGGCCGGCCGACGATGCGGCAGTGCAGCCCGACGGACAGCATCTTCGGCGCCCCGTCCAGGCCCTCCCGGTAGAGCACGTCGAAGGCGTCACGCAGGTACGCGAAGAACTGATCCCCCGAGTTGAACCCCTGCGGGGTCGCGAACCGCATGTCGTTCGTGTCGAGCGTGTAGGGCACGACAAGGTGCGCTGTCCCGGACACGGTCACCCAGTACGGCAGGTCGTCGGCGTAGGAGTCGGCGTCGTAGAGGAAGCCGCCGTGCTCGACGAGGAGCGCACGGGTGCGTGGCGAGTCGCGGCCCGTGTACCAGCCGAGCGGCGCCTCGCCCGTGACCTCCCGCATGACGGCGACGGCCTCCGCGAGGTGCGCCCGCTCCGTCGCCTCGTCGACCTGCTGGTAGGAGATCCAGCGCAGCCCGTGACACGCGATCTCGTGCCCGGCCTGCGCGAACGCGCGCACCACGGCCGGGTTGCGCTGCAGCGCCCGGGCCACTCCGAACACCGTGAGTGGCAGGTCCCGGCGCGCGAAGGCCCGCAGGACCCGCCACACGCCCGCTCTCGACCCGTACTCGTAGAGGGTTTCCATGCTCATGTGGCGGTCGGGGAACGCCTGCGCGCCCACGATCTCGGACAGGAACGTCTCGCTCGCCGGATCCCCGTCGAGGACGTTGTTCTCCGCCCCCTCCTCGTAGTTGAGGACGAACTGCACCGCGATGCGCGCACCCTGCGGCCAGGCCGGGTCGGGCGGCGTAGGACCGTACCCGACGAGATCACGTGGGTAGCTCACGCCAGCTCCCCCACCACAAACTCCGGGAGTACGGGCTGCAGCGCGCCCTTGCGCACCGCGTCGGCCGCGGCGGTGAGCAGCTGTTTGTCCCCGCCGTCGATCAGCAGGCGGTCGACCTCGGCGTCGAGCAGGGCACCCACATAGTCGGCCGTCACCACCGTGCCGTCGGGCAGGGTCACGCCATGGTGGATCCACTGCCACAGCTGGCTGCGGCTTATCTCGGCCGTGGCGAGGTCCTCCATGAGGCCGTCCACGCCGACCGCGCCCAGCCCGCCCAGCCACGCGGCGAGGTAGCGCAGGGCCACGCTCACGTTGCCCGCCACGCCCTCGGGGGTGACCGCGGCGCCCTCGATCGCCGTGTCCAGCAGCGCCTCGACGGGCGCCGCCGGCTCGGGGCGCACGCCGAGCTGGTTGGGCGCCTGCCCGAGCGTCGCGTCGAACACCTCGGTCGCCACGGGCACCAGATCCGGGTGCGCGACCCAGGTGCCGTCGTAGCCGAGGCCCGCCTCGCGCTGCTTGTCGGCGCGGACGCCGGCGAACGCGCGCGCGTTGGCCTCCGCGTCGCGACGGCTCGGGATGAGCGCGGCCATCCCGCCGATCGCGTGCGCGCCGCGCCGGTGCGCGACCGCGACCAGGCGCTGGGCGTACGCGGCGAGGAACGGCACCGTCATGGTGACCCGCTGGCGGTCGGGCAGGACGTGGCCCGCGTCTGCGCCGAACTTCTTGATGACCGAGAAGATGTAGTCCCACCGGCCCGCGTTCAGCCCGGTGATCCGCTCGCGGAGCGCGAACAGGATCTCGTCCATCTCGTACGCGGCGGTGATCGTCTCGATCAGGACGGTGACCCGGATGCTGCGCGGCGCGAGCCCGACGCGGCGCTCCACGT
Organism: Luedemannella flava; assembly: GCF_039528515.1. Taxonomy (NCBI): domain Bacteria; kingdom Bacillati; phylum Actinomycetota; class Actinomycetes; order Micromonosporales; family Micromonosporaceae; genus Luedemannella; species Luedemannella flava. The sequence goes on along the minus strand of NZ_BAAALT010000295.1, from coordinate 11,465 downwards.
CGCCGATGAGCGCGTCCCACCACTGGGCCTCGTGATGCGACTCCATCTTCGGCAGGTAAAGGTACAGCGCCGAGCCGGCCGCCTCGCGCTGCCGGCCGCCCAGCACGGCGGCGACCGCGATGTCGAACAGCCCGGCCGCGACCGGCGCGCCGTCGACGGCCACGTGCGCCTCGTTGAGGTGCAGCCCGCGCGGGCGGACGACGATCGTCGCCGGGTCGGCGTTGACGGTGTCCACGGTGCCGTCCGGGCGGGTGAAGGTGAGCGTGCCGGCGGCCCAGTCCCGCAGGTTGCGGTGCCCGTCGACGATGTTGGCCCAGGTGGGCGACAGCGCGTCCTCCAGGTCGCAGAGGAATACCTTCGCGCCCGAGTTCAGCGCGGAGACCATCATCTTGCGGTCGGCCGGGCCGGTGATCTCGCAGCGGCGGTCGGTGAGGTCGTGCGGGGCGGGCGGCACGGTCCAGTCGCCGTCGCGGATGTGCGCGGTGGCGGGGTCGAGGCCGGGCCGCGCGCCCCGGGCGTACGCCGTCGCGCGTTCGGAACGCCGGCGCAGCAGCACCGAGCGGGCGTGTCCGTAGGTACGTTGCAGCGTCGCGACGAGCGCCAACGCCTCCTCCGTGAGCACCCCGTCGGTGTCGACTGAGTCGGCGAGCACGGTCGCGGTCGGCGCTACGGCGGTCATGATGGCTCCCGGGTGTCGGCGTGGACGAGGGCGCGGCAGAGGACGTCGGCGCCCGCGATGAGATCGTCGGGGTGGGTCGCCTCGCCGGGGGCGTGGCTGATCCCGCCGATGCTGGGGGTGAACGCCATGGCGATCGGCCCGAGCGCGGCCATGATCTGGGCGTCGTGGCCGGCGCCGCTGGGCAGCTCGACGCAGGGCAGGCGCAGCTCGGCGATGGCGGCGCGCACGCAGTCGGCCAGCCAGCCGGCGGCGGGCGCGGCGGCCACCGAGGAGCGCACGGCGACGCTGATGCGCGTACCCGTCTCATCCGCGATGGTGGCGGCCTCGGCCCGCAGCCGGGCCACGGCGGCGACCACCCGGTCGTCGTCGGTGTCCCGCAGGTCGACGCCGACGACGGCACGCCCGGCCACGACGTTGCGCACGCCCGGCGACAGGTCGAGATGGCCGGCGGTCGCCACGCGCACCCCGTCCGCGCCGGCGAGGGCGTGGACGGCGAGGACGATCCGGGCCGCGGCGACGCCGGCGTCGGCGCGACGGCCCATGGGGGTGGTGCCGGCGTGGTTGGCCGCGCCCTCGATGGTGACGTCGACGGTGGCCCGGCCCGTGACGGCGGTGACGACCCCGGCGCGCAGGCCGGCGTCGTCGAGCACGGGCCCCTGCTCGACGTGCAGCTCCAGGAAGGCGGCGAGCGAACCGGGCGGCCACGCGGCCTTGGCGATGGCGTCGGGGTCGCCGCCCGCGTCGGCGATCCGGTCGCGCAGCGGCACACCCTCGTCGTCGGGGACGGCGAGCTGCTTCGGGTCCAGCCGGCCGGCGACGGCGAGGGAGCCGACCATGCCGGGGGTGCCCCGGGCGCCCTCCTCGTTGCTGAACGCGATGACCGCGAGGTCATGGCGCAGCGCGACGTTGGCGGCGTGCAGCGCGGCGGCCACCTCGACGGCCGCGACCACGCCGTAGGCCCCGTCGAGCGCCCCCGCGTCGACCACGGTGTCGAGGTGGCTGCCGATGGCGAGCACGCCGGCCGCCCCGGTGCCCGGCCGGCGGCCGATCAGGTTGCCCGCCGGGTCGATCTCCGTGGTCAGCCCCGCCTCGCGCATCCACGCCGCCACCAAACCACGGGCGGCGACGTCCTCCGGGGAGTACGCCAGACGCGTGACGCCCGGAGCGGGGCGGGCGCTGATGGTGGCGAGCTCGTCGAGGCGGGCGAGCAGCCGCGCCCCGTCGACGGCCGGTGCCCACACCGCGGACGCGCCGACAACGGTGGACGGCGCCGGGTGCGGGGTGGTCACGGCCGGTCCAGGACGTCGCCGAGGGCGGCGTTGGCCGCCAGGTGCGCCTGGTAGGCCCGGAAGCCGCCGAGGTCGGCGATGTCGACGACCTTGTCGCCCGGCGTGAGCCGCTCGGGCTGCAGGATCATGGCGTTGACGATGTCGCCGTTGTCCAGCTCGACGGTGCCGAGCTCGAGCTCGCGCGGCTCCTCCGGCATGAGCGACCGGTAGAGCATCTCCTCGGGCAACTCGTACAGCTCCCCGACGATGCTCATGCCGCCGCTCGCCACCGGGAACAGCCCCGGAAACTCGTCGCGGACGGCAAAGAACCGGTAGTGCGGCGCGGTGCGGGCCGGCCCGAGGAACGTCGCCCCGGCGACCGCCCCGTGGTCCTTCTGTCCCGACATCGCCGTGCCGTTGAGGAACATGCGTCGCATCCGGCCTCCCCGATCGTGATGTTGTCCGCAACGTACCTACCCCACGTGCTCATGGTCGAGGGTGCGCCTTGGTCTTATGCGGTGTTTCGCCGTATTCGAGCGGAGGGTTTACCGGCCCGAGACGATCGCGGTTCGGGTGATACGGAGCGTGATGTCCACATCGCGTCACTCACGGTTACCGCCGCATCGGACCAACGGCACACCCCTCACCGCCTTTGCTCTGCTAACCAATAGGCAACGGCCCGTGACCTGCAGTCGCCCTCCGGCACCGCCACGATGCCGATCGCACTGCGTAACTGATTCCTATAGGTAAGCAGAGCAAAGGCGGTGAAGGGTTGTGGCGGTCGGCGGCGGATCTGACGGAGCGTCACCGATAGCGGACACACACGGCATTGCGGCCCGGGAGCGCGTGACAGCGTGGCGGCGGGGCGGGGAGCAGGGGGTGGACCACCGAACGTCCGAGGGGTACCGGCCGGTCGTTTGAGGACGGTCAGCCGAAAGTTTCACCTTGTCACGGCCGCTCGTGAACAGGCGCGGGAACGCCGGACCCCTCGCCGCGCAGCGACATCGCGACGTGTGGCAAGGTACATCGAGGGACTTAGCTACCCCAATGTTATGGCCGGGCCCACACCGTGGGTCAAGATGGCCACGTTCGTCCCCCGGCCGCGCCGGCGCTCGCGGCTCACGCAAACCCGACCAGAGAGGTCTCACCACTATGAGACGGCACATCACCCGGTGGGCGCCGCTGGCGCTCGCCTCGGTGGCGCTCACCGCCCTGTTGGCTGGCTGCAGTGGCGCCGCGCCGGACCCGGGCAACGGCGGAGGCGGCGGCAACGCCGCCGCGAGCGGCAACGGCGACGCGGTCAACGCCCCGCCGGTCAAGGACGCCGACTGCGGCACGATCATCAGCGACAAGGACATGCAGAAGGCCACCGGCCTCAAGGACATCGCCCTCGAGGCCGCCAGCGGCACCGAGAAGCAGGGCGAGCAGTTCTGCCCGTACCGGTCGGCCACGTACAACCTGACGGTCATCGTCGGCGTCTTCAAGGGTGGCGGCTTCGACACCACCTACATCGACATGGAGAAGACCGCCAACATGCAGAACCCGCAGAAGGTCACCGGCCTCGGCGACTCGGCGGCGTGGGCGGACGCGATGAACACCCTCGTGGTGCGCAAGGGGCAGACCGGTTTGTCCGTCATGCTCCAGAACGCCAACAAGACCAACGTCAAGGACCCGAAGAAGACGTCCTCTGCCGTGGCCAAGCTCGTCCTCGGAAAGATCTGATTCGCGCCATAGATCATCGATGCGGCCCCGGCGCCCCAAGTGCCGGGGCCGCACGCTGACCAGCAACGAAGCGGCCGGCGCTGTCCTCACAGTCGTAATGCGACAGAAACGATCAGCGCCTACAGTCGGCCCATGGCAGACGTCTTCGATGAATACTCGATGGCGGAGGCCTGGGACGAGATGTTTGCGGCCCCCGGCGACCCGCGCCCCGCGTACCGTTCGCTGTTCTCCACGCTGCAGCCGTTGTCCGGCACCGATCTGAGGGTCCGCGCCGACCAGCTGGCCCGCGTCTTCACCGACCGGGGCGTCACGTTCGCCTACGCCGGTGAGGAGCGCCCCTTCCCGCTCGACCTGATCCCCCGCATCATCAGCGCCGCCGAGTGGGACCTGGTGACCCGCGCGGTGCGCCAGCGCGTCATCGCGCTGGAACGCTTCCTCGCCGACGTGTACGGGCCGGGCGAGGTGTTCGCCGACGGCGTGGTGCCGCGCCGACTCATCACCACCAGTGCCCACTTCGCCCGCGAGGCGGTCGGCATCGAGCCCGCCAACGGCGTGCGGGTGCACATCAGCGGGGTCGACCTGATCCGCGACGAGGAGGGTCGGTTCCGCGTCCTCGAGGACAACCTGCGCATCCCGTCCGGGGTGTCGTACGTCATCGAGAACCGCCGGGCCATGACCCAGACGCTGCCCAACCTGTTCACCGAGGCCCGGGTCATGCCGGTCGACGACTACCCGGCCAGGCTGCTGCACGCCCTGCGCGCCGCGGCGCCCGAGGGGATCACCGACCCGTGCGTCGTGGTGCTCACCCCGGGCGTCTACAACGCGGCGTACTTCGAGCACGCGCTGCTCGCCCGGCTCATGGGCGTCGAGCTGGTCGAGGGCCGCGACCTGGTGTGCAGCAACAACGTCGTGCGGATGCGCACCACGCAGGGCGAGCGCCCGGTACACGTGATCTACCGGCGCGTCGACGACGACTTCCTCGACCCGTTGCACTTCCGACCCGACTCGGTGATCGGCATCCCGGGCATCGTCAACGCGGCCCGCGCCGGCAACGTCGCCCTCGCCAACGCGATCGGCAACGGCGTCGCCGACGACAAGCTGCTCTACACGTACGTGCCGGACCTCATCCGGTACTACCTGCACGAGGAGCCGCTGCTGTCCAACGTCGAGACGCACCGGCTCGACAACGACGACGTGGTGGCGCACGTGCTCGACAAGCTCGACACGTTCGTGCTCAAGCCCGTCGACGGGGCGGGCGGCAAGGGCATCGTCATCGGCCCGAAGGCCGACGAGGACGAGCTGGCCACCGTGCGGGCCGCGATCACCGCCGACCCGCGCGGCTGGATCGCCCAGCGTCCGGTCGCGCTGTCGACCTCGCCGACCCTGGTCGACCAGGGCGTGGCCCCACGCCACATCGACCTGCGGCCGTTCGCCATCAACGACGGCGACGACGTGTGGCTGCTGCCCGGCGGCCTGACCCGGGTGGCGCTGCCGGAGGGCGCCCTCGTCGTCAACTCCAGCCAGGGCGGCGGCTCCAAGGACACCTGGGTGCTGGCTGACGAGCAGGCACCCCTCGCCGTGCGGCCCAGCGCGGCGTACGCGGTGGATGTCATTCCCTACGACGTGGGCATCCGCGACGCGGGGCCGGCCAGCCAGATGGAGGGCCAACAACAATGAGAACGGGGATGCTGAGCCGCATTGCCGAGTCGTTGTTCTGGATCGGGCGCTACATCGAGCGCGCGGACGACACCGCCCGTATCCTCGACGCGTTCCTCGGTCGGCTGCTGGAGGACCCGTGGGCCGACGAGGACGGCGCGTGCCGGGCGCTGCTCGCGATCCTCGGCACCGGGGCACCGGGCGGGTCCCGGCTGGCCGCCGGGGACGTTATGGAGCTGCTCGGGTTCGACCAGAACAACCCGAGTTCGATCACGGGCGCGCTGGCCGCCGCCCGCGAGAACGCGCGCGGCGCCCGCGAGACGATCTCGGCCGAGATGTGGGAGTGCCTCAACATCACGTGGCACGCCCTGCCGGCCCGGCGCAAGACCGCCGAGCGGCTGGGGCCGAACCTGTTCCTGGGCTTCGTCCGGGAGCGGGCCGCCGTACTCGCCGGCCTCGCCGAGTCGACCATGAGCCGTGACGACGGCTGGCGCTTCCTCATCCTGGGCCGGTCACTGGAGCGGGTGGACATGGCCTCACGCCTGCTGTCGATCCAGGCGCTCACGCCGGAGCACGCGCCCGAGTGGCGCACAGTGCTGCGGGCCTGCGGGGCGGACGAGAGCTTCCTGCGTACCCACGGGGGTCAGGTCATTCCGCAGCGGGTGGCCGAGTTCCTGCTGCTGGACCGCCTGTTTCCCCGGTCGGCGCTGCACGCCCTGACGACGGCCGAGGAGTGCCTGCGGGCGCTCGCGCCGGCGACGGAGCGGGCCGGCGTCGCGGACGCGGCCCGCCGCCCGATCGGCCAGATGCGCACCCGCCTGGAGTACGCGGACACGGCCACGCTGCTGGAGGAGCTGCCGGCGCACCTGCGCACCCTGCAGCGGGCCTGCGCCACCGCCAGCGCCGCGATCACGGCCCGCTACTTCGAGCAGACCACCGCGGTCACCTGGGCACACGAGGGGGTGTAGAGCATGAGCTGGCGGCTACGGATCCGGCACGTCACCGGGTTCACCTATGACGGGACGGCGCACGCGTCCTACAACGAGGCGCGGATGACGCCGGTGAGCATGCCGGGGCAGAACACCCTCTACAGCCATGTGGAGACGCACCCGGCGGCCACCACCTGGCGCTACCGGGACTACTGGGGCACCCAGGTCACCTCGTTCGACCTGCAGCGCGCCCACCAGCAGCTCAGGGTCACCGCGACGAGCCTGGTCGAGACGATGGTGGCCGAGGTGGCCCCGCAGCGCGTGGAGTGGGCGACGCTGCGCGGCGAGGACGTGCGCGACCAGCACGCCGAGCTGCTCGTCGCGACGAAGCTGACCGAGGTCGACGACGAGCTGGCCGCCGAGGTCGACAACCTCATGGCGGCCGAGCCGGCCGACACGGCGCTGCGCACCGCCGAGTGGGTGCACGACACGGTCGCGTACGTGCCGGGCTCCACCGGCGTGCAGACCGGGGCGCAGGAGGCGTGGGCGCTGCGCAAGGGCGTCTGCCAGGACCTGGCCCACCTCACCGTCGGGCTGCTGCGGGCGCGGGGCATCCCCGCCCGGTACGTCTCGGGCTATCTCTACCCCAACCGGGACGCGGCGGTCGGCGACACCGTCGAGGGTCAGTCGCACGCGTGGGTGGAGTGGTGGTGCGGGGAGTGGTTCGGCTACGACCCCACCAACGCCGTACCGGCCGGGCACCGGCACGTGGTGGTGGCCCGGGGCCGCGACTACGCCGACGTGACGCCGCTCAAGGGCGTCTACCACGGCGCGCCGGCCGCCCACCTGGGCGTGACCGTGGAGATAACGCGCCTGGCCTGATCACCCGACGCGGGTGACCTCGCCCGTCGCCCTGGTGGCCCAGGCCGGGCGGTCGGCGACAATGTCGTCGGGGGCGGCCGGGCGGGGCGGCGCGGCGTCCGTCGGCGCGGCGGCGACCGCCTCGATGTCGGAGCGGGCCAGGGTGAACGGCTGCGGCGAGCCTGGATTCAGCACGAATGCCGTGGCGGCAGTGTCCCTGACCTGTGCGAACGCGCTGGCGCCGTCGGCGGTGACCAGGTGCGCGTCGGCGCGGGCCGGCCCGAGCCGGTCGAGGAACGCCGAGGCCCGGTCGGGGGCGATGAACGCGAGCACGGCCGGGCCGCCCAGGCCGGGCAGGTCCACGAGCACCGGCTCGCCGGTGACATGGGAGTGCAGCACCTGGTAGCCCGGGTAGCCCCGCAGCGCCTGCACGGGCGGCGGGTCGCTGGGCGCGAGGGCGGTCAGCGTCCGCTCGATGCGCACCGCGCCCGCCCAACTGTGCGCCACGTCGTACGCCCCGGCGGAGACCCACCACTGGTGCTCGCGCGGCGACGACGGGTTGACCCACAGGGCGGTGTGCGGCGCGCCCAGGGACGCGAACAGCCGGGCGCCCGGCACGCCCCCGGCGTAGCTGCCGTGGGTGGACCGCTGGGCCCGCATGACGGCCTCGCGGTCGGTGAAGACGTGCAGCTCGCCCCCGGCGCCCGGGTCGCCGCGCAGGTCGACGCGACTGTCCGCGGCGCGCGGCCACAGCCGGGTGGCCAGGGCTGCCGGCACATACCACCCGTCGTGCTCGACGAGGGAGCGCATGACGCGGTCCACGTCCGTGTGCGCGGGCTCCGTGCCCAGCTGCGCGAACGCGGCGAGTGCCTGCAACGGGTCAGGCCCCGGGTCCTGCGCCGTACTCGCCATGGGCTGAATCCTCGCCCTCAGCGGCCACGCCGCGCAACCCCGTGCTGCCTCAGCGTGCGCGAGGCCACTGTGACCAGGTCACGAGGCGACGACGGCGGCACCGTGTGTGGAAGGAACCGTCGCGAAGTACGCCAGGCAGCCGCCCGCGGCGTCGCGGACGAGCCAGTAGCGCTGGCTGCCGACGACGATCACGACGCGCCCGCCGGCGTGGACGATCTCCGCCTCGAAGGCGCGGTACTGCCCGGCGGACGCGTCGTACCAGAGGTGGAACACGTGGACCGGCCCCGCCGTGGCGTTGTAGAAGCTGATCTTGGTGTCGTCGACGTAGTAGTCGGACGGGCTGGTCGGTACGGGTGCGCCCGGGCCGGTCGCGCAGGAGATGGGCGACATGCGCACCTCGCCGGGGCCGATGGACACGGTCGCCGCCCGGGCGGTGTTCAGCGCCGCGCCCGTGCCGCGGCCCCCGCCCCCGCAGTCGGTCTCCGCCGTGGAGCAGGCGCCCATCCGGTACGCCGCCACGCCCACGCCGGCCAGCAGGAGGACGGCGGCGCCGGCGCCGATGACCCAACGGACCCACGGCCGCCGCCAGGCGGGCCACCCGCCGGCGTCGACCGGGTCGCCGTCCGCCACGGTCCAGTCGTCCGCGTCCAGGTCGATATCGGGGACGGGTTCGACCTCCGCGACGGTCACCTCGGCGGTGCGGGCGCCCGGGTCGTGCCCGAGGACGGCCGCGTACTCCGACACGACCCACACGCTGGCCGCCGAGCCGAGGCCCGACCGCTCCGCGAGCACCGTGGCGACGTCCCGCACCGCCGCGTCGGGGCTCATCCCCGCGCCGATCCGGCCGCTGAGCAGCCGCGCCACGTCCGTCGACGCCGCCGCGACCAGCAGGTTGGCCTCGCGCCGGGAGCCGGCGAGCAGGTCCGGCAGAAGCCGGTGCATGAGGTCGTCGTCATCGAGACCCGCCGCGCCGTAGTCGCGATGGATCTCACGCAGCGCCAGGCGCGCGGCCTCCTGGCTGTCCAGCGGCATCGGCCCTCCCCATCGGCGTGACGCGGGTGATCTTAACGGCAGCGCCGGCCGCGCGGGTCACCTCAACCGGTCGAGCAACCGGGCCGGGTCGACGCCCGCCGGCAGGTCGCTGACCTGCGCGTCACCGGCCTCGACGACACGCCACGCGCCGTCGTCGCGGCGGACGAGATCGGTGGTGACGAACCGGCGACCCAGCCGCGCCACGGCCGCGGCGACGCCGGCGAGGTCGGGCTCCACGGTCTCGGCGGGGGTGTCGGGATGCGCGGTGGTGAGCACGGGCGCGCCGTCGAGCCACCACACCCGCGCCTCGGCGCCGGCGAACCGTTCGAACCGGCGCACCACGATGCCCCCGGCCAGGTCGTCGCCCTGCAGCTCGACCATCCGCGCCACCACCCGCGCGACGGCCGTCGGGTCGGCCAGCTCGGGCACGTGGCAGGCCTGCGCCCACTCGTGCTTGCGCGACTTCACGTAGTCCTTCACCACGGCCGGCCCGCCGCCGAGGGGCGCGACCAGCTCGGCGACGGTGCCCACGTCGGGCGCGCGTCCGGGCGCCCACGGCGTCCACACGGTCCGCGGCGTCAGCCCGTCGAACGCGGCGTACCACCCGGGCAGCTCGTGCGCCGCCCGATAGTCCGCAACGCCCACACGCATGGCTACGCCGCGCGCGGCGAGCGCCGCGCACAGCTCACCGTAGCGACCGGTGGGGACCATCCACCCCCGGTACCAGACGGGGCCCAGGTCGCGCGGCACCCGCCGGACCGCCCCGGCGGCGTCCCCGGCCAGCAGCGCGTCGTGGTCGATGAGCGCGACGGTGCCGCCCGCGTCGCGCACGGCCCGCGCCTGCGCGGCGAAGTGCTGGTCGACCCGCGACAGCGTGAGCGGGTCCGCACAGAACAGCACGGTGCTCATATCGTGGCCCGGTCCCGGACCCGGGTGTCGAACGGCCACGCGTCCCCGCCCCGGTCGACCAGCGTGCCCGCCCGGTAGCGCACCAGGTCGGCGACCTCGGCGGGCGTGAGCCCGTCCCAGTGGTCGTCGGGCCGGCCCGCGCCGTCGACGTTGTAGTGGAACGCGCCGTCGGCGAGGTAGTCGCGCCGGAAGCCCGTACGCCACTGGGAGTTGCTCCCCCACCCGTGGGACAGGTCCACGGCCCGCCGGTACCGACGCCGCCAGGTGAAGTACAGCGGCGAGCCGGCCGCCACGGCGGGGTCGAGCACCTCGGCCCCGGCCCGAACGGTCACCCCGCCGCGCGTCACCAGCAGCGCGTTGCAGAGGAACCCGGGCCACCACTCCCGCACCACGCTGGGCGGCTCCGCCGGGTCGTCAGCCGGCACGACCTCGACGATCTCATGAAGAAACGGGTGGTACGCCGCACCGTGCGGCCACCAACCGCCGAACGCGTCGGCGAGCGCCCCGTACGCGCCCGGTCCGACCCACGCGGCTTCGTCGTTGCGGGCAGGCTGATGGTCGAGGAGCAGCAGGTCGACGACCCGGCTCAGCGCGTAGAGCGCCCAGCTGTCCTCGGCGGCGAGCGGGGCCGCGTGCATATCCGGGGCGCCCACGCGACGCACGGTCGCCACGAACGACGGCCGCTCGCGCAGCCACGGCGCCAGCACGTCGCCGGCCCAGTCGTCGCCGTCGTAGTCGTACGCCGCGTCCACGAGCCCGAACCGGACCGCGTGCAGGGCCCCCTTGTCGAACACGCGCGCAGCCTATCCGGCGATCGCCCTGCCTGCGCGCCGTTACCCGCCGGGCGGGGCATCATGACGGGGTGGCCGATATCGCGGACGACGTCCTGCGCGAGCTGTACGCCGGCCCGCCGGAGGGGTTCGTGGCCGGCCGGGACGCGGCCGTGGCCGCCGCCCTCGCGGCGGGCGACCGGGCCGCGGCGACCGCGATCGGCGGGCTGCGCAAGCCCACGGTCGGCGCGTGGCTGGTGAACCTGCTGGCCTGGCACGCCCCCGACGACCTGGCCGCCCTGTACGCGGTCGGCGACGAGCTGCGCGCGGCCCAGCGCGACCTGCGCGGCGGTGACCTGCGCCAGCTTTCGGCGAGGCGGAAGACGACGATCGCGGACCTGGTCACACGGTCGCGGGCGCTCGCCGCGCAGGCCCGTCCGGGGGACGCGGCGCTGCCCTGGGACGAGGTGACGGCCACGCTCAACGCCGTACTCTCCGATGTGGACACGGCTGAGCAGGTGCGCGCGGGACGCCTGGTCCGCACCACCGCCTACGCCGGCTTCGGCGAGCCCGGCGGTGGGTGGGCCACGGCGCCCGCCGATGAGGGTTCCGAAGCGCCGGTGCGCGCCCGACGACCGGCAACCTCGGGCGGGACGAGCGGCCGCGGGACCGGCGGACGCCCGGCTGACCGGGCGCAGGCGCGGCGGGCCGGCCCGGCTGACCGCAC
>NZ_BAAALT010000294.1:0-20279 GCF_039528515.1 Luedemannella flava | reverse complement strand
TCGCCGTCACCGCCACCACGCGGGAGGCCGAGGACCTCGGCGACGCGCTCGGCGACCTGGTCGACCCCGCCGAGGTGGTCGTCTTCCCGTCCTGGGAGACGCTGCCGCACGAGCGGCTCTCGCCCCGCTCCGACACGGTCGGGCGCCGACTCGGGGTGCTGCGCCGGCTCGCCCACCCGGACCCGTCCGACCCGTCGCGCGGGCCGGTCCGCGTCGTGGTCGCGCCCGTGCGCTCGGTGCTGCAGCCGCAGCTGCGCGGGCTCGGCGACCTGGCGCCGCTGGAGCTGACGCCCGGCGCGAGCGCCGACCTCGACGAGACGACGCGGCGCCTGGTCGACCTCGCGTACGCGCGGGCGGACCTGGTCACCAAGCGCGGCGAGTTCGCGGTGCGCGGCGGCATCCTCGACGTGTTCCCGCCCACCGAGGAGCACCCGCTGCGGGTGGAGTTCTGGGGCGACGACGTCGAGGAGATCCGTACCTTCGCCGTCGCCGACCAGCGCACCATCGCCAAGGTCGACCGGCTGTGGGCGCCGGCCTGCCGGGAGCTGCTGCTCACCCCGGCCGTGCGGGAGCGGGCCCGCCGTCTGGCCGAGGAGCACCCGGAGCTGGCCGAGATCCTCGACAAGCTGGCCGAGGGCATCCCCGTCGAGGGCATGGAGTCGCTCGCGCCGGCGCTGCTCGGGTCCGACTCGCTGGAGCTGCTCGTGCACTGCATGCCCGCCGGCACGCACGTGCTGCTCTGCGACCCCGAGCGCATCCGCACCCGCGCGCACGACCTGGTGCGTACCTCGGAGGAGTTCCTCCAGGCCTCGTGGGCCGCAGCGGCCGTGGGTGGCGCGGCGCCCATCGACACCGGCGCGGTGGCCTTCCGGTCGCTGGCCGACGTGCGGGCCGCCGCCGCGACGCTGGGGCAGCCGTGGTGGTCGGTGTCCCCGTTCGGCACCGTCGAAGCCGCGCCTGTCAAGAACGACGAGCCGTGGCGCGAGGGCGAGGACGTCGCGATCGAGGTGCCGGCCGACACGGGCGAGCTGCTCGCGCTGCGCGCGCAGACCGTGCCGCTGTACCACGGCGAGACGGGCCGGGTCGTCGACGACGTGAAGCGCTGGACGGGCGACGGCTGGCGGGTCGCGCTGGTCTTCGAGGGCCACGGCCCCGCCCAGCGGGCCGCCGAGGTGCTCCGCGACGCCGGCATCGGGGTGCGGCTCGCCGAGTCGCTGGACGCGGCGCCCGCGGCCGGCGAGGTGGTCGTCACCCGGGGCCGGCTCGACCACGGCTTCCTCGACGAGGCGGGCCGGCTGGCCGTCGTCACCGGGTCCGACATCTCCGGCGGGCGGGGCGCGTCCACGAGGGACATGCGCAAGATGCCGAGCCGGCGGCGCAACACGATCGACCCGCTGGAGCTGCGCGCCGGCGACTACGTCGTGCACGAGCAGCACGGCATCGGCCGGTACGTCGAGATGGTGCAGCGCACCGTCAACGGCGCCGACCGGGAGTACCTCGTCATCGAGTACGCGTCGAGCAAGCGCGGGCAACCCGGCGACCGGCTGTTCGTGCCGACCGACTCGCTCGACCAGCTGTCGCGCTACGTCGGCGGCGAGGCGCCCACGCTGCACAAGATGGGCGGCGCCGACTGGCAGAAGGCCAAGCAGCGCGCCCGCAAGGCGGTCCGCGAGATCGCCGCGCAGCTCATCCAGCTCTACGCCGCCCGGCAGGCCTCCAAGGGCCACGCGTTCGGGCCGGACACCCCGTGGCAGCGCGAGCTCGAGGACGCGTTCCCCTACACGGAGACGCCCGATCAGCTCGCCGCCATCGACGAGGTGAAGGGCGACATGGAGCGCTCCATCCCGATGGACCGGCTGATCTGCGGCGACGTCGGCTACGGCAAGACCGAGATCGCGGTACGCGCGGCGTTCAAGGCGGTGCAGGACGGTAAGCAGGTCGCCGTCCTCGTGCCGACCACGTTGCTGTCCCAGCAGCACTTCAACACGTTCTCCGAGCGGATGGGGCAGTTCCCCATCGATATCCGGCAGCTGTCGCGGTTCGTCACGCCGAAGGAGGCTGAGGAGGCCATCTACAAGATCGGCGACGGTACGGCCGACATCGTCATCGGCACGCACCGCCTGCTGCAGACGGCGACGAAGTTCAAGCAGCTCGGCCTCGTCATCGTCGACGAGGAGCAGCGCTTCGGCGTGGAACACAAGGAGTTCCTCAAGCAGCTGCGCGCCCAGGTCGACGTGCTGACCATGTCGGCCACGCCGATCCCGCGCACCCTGGAGATGGCGATCACCGGCATCCGCGAGATGTCCACGATCGCCACCCCGCCGGAGGAGCGCCACCCGGTCCTCACCATGGTCGGCGCGCAGGACGACAAGCAGGTCGCCGCCGCCATCCACCGTGAACTGCTCCGCGACGGGCAGGTGTTCTACCTGCACAACCGGGTCGACTCGATCGAGAAGGCGGCGCGGCGGCTGCGCGAGCTGGTGCCCGAGGCGCGGGTCGCGGTCGCGCACGGCCAGATGGGCGAGGAGGCCCTGGAGAAGGTCATGGTCGGCTTCTGGGAGAAGGAGTACGACGTTCTCGTCTGCACCACGATCGTCGAGTCGGGCATCGACATCCCGAACGCGAACACGCTCATCGTGGAGCGCGCGGACCTGCTCGGCCTCGCCCAGCTGCACCAGATCCGGGGCCGGGTCGGCCGCGGCCGCGAGCGCGCGTACGCGTACTTCCTGTACCCGCCGGACAAGCCGCTCACCGAGCACGCCCACGAGCGGCTCGCCACGATCGCCCAGCACACCGAGCTGGGCGCCGGCATGTACGTGGCGATGAAGGACCTGGAGATCCGCGGCGCGGGCAACCTGCTCGGCGGCGAGCAGTCCGGCCACATCGAGGGCGTCGGCTTCGACCTGTACGTCCGGATGGTCGGCGAGGCCGTGCAGCACTTCAAGGGCGAGGCCCCCGAGGAGATCGCGGACGTGAAGATCGACCTCCCGGTCGACGCCCACCTGCCGCACGACTACGTCGCCGTGGAACGCCTGCGCCTGGAGATGTACCGCAAGCTCGCCGAGGCGCGCGACGCCGCCAAGCTGGAGGAGATCGTCGCCGAGATGGAGGACCGCTACGGCAAGCCGCCGGAGCCGGTCGCGAACCTGCTGGCCGTCGCGCGCCTGCGCCTGATGGCCCGCGCCCACGGCCTCCACGACGTGTCGGTGCAGGGCAAGCACGTGCGGTTCGGCCCGATGCCGCTGCCGGACTCCAAGCAGCTGCGCCTCAAGCGCTTCTACCCCGACGCGGTGTACAAGCAGGCCACCGAGCAGGTGTCGGTGCCCCGCCCGATGACCCGCCGCGTCGGCGGCGAACCGATGCGCGACGTCCCTCTGCTCAACTGGTGCGCCGACCTCATCGCCACCGTCCTGGACGGCGCGACTCCGCGCTAGCGGCGGACCGTTTCGGACGAGGTGACGCGCAGCGACAGCGGAAGGGCGCCGGACTTCAGGGCGGCGGCCAGGCGCCGCGCCGTGGGCGCGTCGATTACGCCGCCGGCGACCACCGCGTCGCCCGTGATGACGGCCTGGATGGTCGGCGCGGACAGGACCTTGGCGTCCACCACGATGGCGACGGCGCAGTGGCCGGACTCGTCGACCGAGCTCGGGCTGCAGCGGTTGTCCGTGTTGTTATAGGCAGTTTTCGTCAGGTTCGTCCAGCGGGTCTGGCCGGCGGCGTTGAAGCCGATGTTGACCACCCACATGCCCGTCTGCGGGTCGGTGGTGGCCTCCGCGTCCTTGACGTCCGTCCCGCGCACCGCGGCCGCGTCCAGCAGGTACCTGTACGACCCGGCCGGGTCGCACGCGACGGTCGGCTGCGCCGGGTTGACCGACGCCCGGGCGTTGAGCTGGTCGCAGGCGGCGGTCGCGAACTGCTCCGCCGCCGGACCGGTCGGGACGGCGCCCGTGGCGGCCGGGGTGGCGCCCGACGCCGCAGCGAGGTCGCGCACCAGCCGGAAGGCCAGGTCGCCGGGCGCCAGGTAACCGCCGAGCGTGGTCGCGTCCTGCTGGCCGGCGACGGTTACGGTGAGCTTTCCGGAGCCCACGTTCCTGACCTCCACATCGTCGTACCCGGCCGCCTGCAGGCGGCTTTCGACATTGCGGCGCGTCGTCTCGAGCGACCCGTCGTCGGCCGGGCCGCCGCCCGGGTCCGTCGCCGTCACGGTCAGCCGCGTGGCGACGTCGGACGACGCGTCATCGCAGCCGGTGGCGAGCAGGGCGGTGCAGACCAGGGCCACCGCGGTGACCCCGGTCCATCGCGTCGTCATGCGGTCATGCTGTCAGGGGTGGCGGTGCGGGCGCAGCCGCCCGCTCGGGCGTACTCCATGATTTTTGAAGGGAGACGGCGGCGAGCCAGCCGGCGGCGAGCGCGGCGGCGATGAGCGGGGCGGGCGCGTAGCTCGACGGGGGCAGCGCGATCAGCTCGCCCTGCGCCCACCCGGCGCCGTACACGGCGGCGGTGACCACCGCGGCCCCGATCAGGGACTCGACCACCCAGGGCAGGCCGGCGGCGCACACCAGGTCGACGGCGAGCGCGCCGACGACGAGCAGGAACGGCACGATCGACCGGGTGAACCCGGTGCCCGCGAGCAGCCCCCACATCACGCACCGGTACGCCACGTAGGTGGCCGCGATCGCGGTGGCGGCCCAGCGCACGCCGAGGTGCCGGCGCGCGATGACCAGGACGAGCATGCCGGCGCCGGCCACCCAGGCGAGGTACACCCAGTTGGGGATCGGCAGGGCGAAGCCGCGGAAGCTCAGCTCGTCGAGGGCGGGCACGCCGGCCTGGTTCGCGGCGAACTCGAGCAGGCTCGGCTCGGCGGTGGTGCGCCCGTCGAGGAACGCGCGCAGGGCGAGGGTGCCGTACTCCTGCTGCTGGTTCGGGAAGAGCACGTTCTCCAGGAAGAACAGGTACATGGCGCCGAGGAACAGGGTGCGGTGGCGCTCCAAGCCGGCGTGGCGCGACCAGCCGACGATGGCGCCGGCGATGGCCAGCGCCGTGCCGAGGTACAGGCCGGAGTGGGTGAAGCTCCACGACGTGATGTCGAGGCCGTTGATGCGGTGGTTCGCCACGTCCAGCGGGATCGACACGAGGAAGACCGCGCAGCCCCACTGCATGAGGCGCAGGGCGAGCTTGTCGACGCCGAACCCGGTGATCGAGTGGAAGATCATCAGGGCGATCATGACGACGTCGCCCACGACGTTGATCAGGTGCGGCGGGGCGAGGTCGTCGCGCAGCCACTTGAAGTGCCAGGACACGTCCCAGGAGGACCCCAGCGCCTTGCACAGGAGGGCCACCAGCCAGATGCCGTAGATCTGGCGGAGCAGCAGCGCGGCCTCGGCTTCGGCCACGCCGGCTCGCACCCGCGCCAGGAACGGCCGCGGGTCGGGCAGCGCGGTCCGCAGCCCGGTGTCGGGCGTCCCGAACCAGTATTCGCTCATCCTCTATCCCCGCTCGTCAGACATGCTGTGGTCGCAACATGGTGGCCTGTGCGGGCCGTCACGTCCAGCGTCCGATCGTCTCGTTTACCGGCTTGAGCGTGTCGCGCCCACCCCCGCGGCGGGGTTGACCCGCCCGGGATGAGAGAGTGACGTCCATGCAGCGTGTTCGTCGCCTGGCCCCGATCGTGACGGTGGCCCTGCTCACCGGTGTGGTGCTCGCGGGATGCCGCAGCGCGCCCGATGTCGCCGCTTACGTGGGCAGCGACAAGATCACCGAAGAGCAGGTCGACGACATTGTCAACGATTTCGCCGCGAAGCGCGGCACATTGACGCCCGAGCAGCTCGCCGCCGGCGCCTCGCAGACCCTCGCCCGCGAGGACGTCGTCATGACCCTCGTGCTGCAGGAGGTCTGCGAGCAGTTCCAGGCCGAGAAGGGCTTCGCGTCCGTGCCGGTCACGCCCGCCCAGGTCGCCGAGTCGGGGAACCTCCCCGTCGGCTCGCTGTGGGCCCAGGAGCGCGCGACCCTGTTCAGCTGCACGCAGGGCATGCCGGAGGCCGCCCCGGTGACCCCGACGGAGGCCGAGCTCAAGGCCCTCTACGACGAGCTGGTCGCGATCGGCGCCGCGGACCCGGCGCAGGCGCCGTTCGAGACGGTCAAGGCCGACCTGGCGCAGAACCAGGACGTTCTGGGCGCCATCGCCAACCAGCGGCTGTTCGCCGACGCGATGAAGAGCTCGGACGTCACGGTCAACCCGCGCTACCGGCCGCTGGAGCTGCCGCTGCTGACGGCGCGGGGCAACGAGGCGCTCATCTCGGTGCCGCTCGGCGAGGGCGGCAACAACGCGGTGGTCAAGGCTCCGGCGACGGCCGGGGCGCCGCTCGTCCCCGCGTCCTGACGTCGCTGGTGACCGCGCGGATCGTCCTGCTCGTCACCTCGCCGCGGCTGCCCGCCGGGCTGTTGACGGCCCCCGCCTGGGACCTGTTGCGGTCCGCGCCGGTGTTCACCGCCACCGACGATGATCAGACCATGGCGGTACGGGCGCAGGGCGTCGCCGTCACGGTCGTCCCCCCGCAGTCGGCGGTGGACGCTCTGTTGACCGCGGCGGCCGGCACCGACGCGGTGGTATGGCTGGCCGGGCCGGGCGGGGACGAGAGCATCGGCCGGTCGCTCGGCCTGCGCCTGGCCCGCGAGCCGGGCCTCGCCGAGCTGGAGCTCATGTACGGCTCGTGGGACCCGCCGGGCGCCCGGGTGCTCGACGTCGTGACGGTGATGGACCGGCTCGCCTCGCCGGGCGGCGACCCGTGGAAGCGCGAGCAGACCCACCGCACCCTCGCCAAGTACCTCCTGGAGGAGGCGTACGAGGCGTACGACTCGATCGTCGCCGACGACCTCGACGCGCTGCGCGAGGAGCTGGGCGACGTGCTCCTGCAGGTCGTGCTGCACGCCCGGATGGCGGAGGAGGCGGAGCACCCCTGGTCGATCGACGACCTGGCCGGCGACCTGGTCGCGAAGCTGATCCGCCGCAACCCGCACGTGTTCGCGGGCGAGGCGGTCGCCGACATCGACGAGATCACGCAGAACTGGGAACAGATCAAGCGCGCCGAGAAGGCCCGCGAGTCCGCCATGGACGGCCTCGCCCTGTCGCAGCCCGCGCTGGCCCTGGCGACCAAGGCGATGCTCCGCGCGGCCCGGGCCGACCTGCCGCTGCCGCCGCCCGCCGCGCAGGCCCCGGCCGACGCCGAGGACCTGGGCGAGCGGCTCTTCACCCAGGTGGCGACCGCCTACGCGGCGCAGCTCGACGCGGAGGCGGCGCTGCGCGAGCGGACCCTGCGCTACATCGCCGCCGCCCGCGCCGCCGAGCGCTCCCGTCGGGGCGAGAGCGGGCGCGAAGACCCGGACTGAACCGCCGTGAGACGCTGAGAGCGATGAACAGTCTCTCCCCGAGCGAGAAGCGCCAGCGCAACGACCACGGCCGCAAGGGTGGCCCGCCCCCGGCGCCCGACGCGTTGCCGGCGCCCGTCCTCGACAGCCACACGCACCTCGACCTGGTCGGTGGCGACCCGGACCACTGGATCGCCGAAGCGGCCGCCGTCAACGTCACCCGCGTGGTGCAGGTCGGCTGCGACGTGCCGAGTTCCCGCTACGGCGTGGACCTGGCCAACCGCAACCGGGCCGTGCTGGCCACCGTGGCGCTGCACCCGAACGAGGCGCCCCGCCTCGGCGACGGTCTGGACGAGGCGCTGCGCGAGATCGAGGCGATGGCCGCCGACCCCCGCGTGCGCGGCGTCGGGGAGACCGGGCTGGACCACTTCCGCACGGGCGACGACGGCCGCCAGGCGCAGGAGCACAGCTTCCGCGCGCACATCGCGATCGCCAAGCGGTACTCGAAGGCTCTGGTCATCCACGACCGCGACGCGCACGCGGACATCCTGCGGGTCATCGACGACGAGGGCGCGCCGGAGCACGTGGTCATGCACTGCTTCTCGGGCGACGCGCCGTTCGCGCTGGAGTGCGTGAAGCGCGGGTTCGCGCTGAGCTTCGCGGGCACGGTCACCTTCAACAACGCGGTCAACCTGCGCGAGGCGGCGCACGTGACGCCGCTGGACCAGGTGCTGGTGGAGACCGACTCGCCGTTCCTCACCCCGATGCCCTACCGGGGCCGCCCCAACAACTCCTATCTCGTGCCGTTGACCGTGCGGGCGCTGGCGACCGCGATGGACGCCGACCTTGGCGAGTTGTGCGATGCCATCTCGGCGAACGGGGAGCGTATCTTCGGCGCATGGTGAGGCCGCCCACCCCGCCCGGCCACTGGCTGTGGGGCAATCTGCCCGAGGTTCGCCGCGACATGCCCCAGGCGTTGCGCGACGTCACGGCCGTCCATGGTGGACTGACCCGCCTGCGGATGGGCCCGGCCTCGATGTACCTGCTGGCCGAGCCCGACCTGATCCACGAGGTGCTGGTCACCCGGGCGGCCGAGTTCCGCAAGTCGAACCGGACGCGCCAGTCGATCGGCTGGCACCTGGGCGACGGCCTGGTCACGCTGGAGGGCGCCGCGCACCGCCGGCACCGCCGGATCATGCAGCCGTCCCTGCACACGCAGCGCGTCGCCGCCCAGGCCGACACGATCGTCGCCCTGGCCGAGCAGCGCGTCGCGTCCTGGCCGCCCGGCTCCGAGCAGGACCTGCTGTCGGAGATGGCCGACCTGACGCTGCGCATCGTCTGCGCGGCGCTGTTCGACCTGCGCCCGGCCGAGGACGAGCGCCTCATCGCCGCGGTGCACGACTTCGCGGCGTCGCTCAACTGGGCGACGGGCCGCGCCTTCCCGCTGCCGCGGTGGTTGCCGTCCGCGGGCAACCGCCGGGCCCGCGAGATCATCAACACCCTCAACACCCAGGTGTACGCCCTGATAGCGCGCCGCCGGGCGACCGCCGCGGCGGGCGCCGACCTGCTGTCGATGCTGCTCGCGGCGCGCGACGCGGACACTGGCGCGCCGCTGTCCGATGTGGAGATCCGCGACGAGCTGATGACGGTGTTCTTCGCCGGCCACGAGACGAGCGCCGCGGCGCTCACGTGGGCGCTGCACCTGCTGGACGCCCACCCGGATGTCATGGAGCGCCTGCGTGAGGAGCTGGGCGACGGCCCGGTCACGATGGCGGATCTGCCCCGCCTGCCGTTGCTGCTCCGGGTGGTCAAGGAGGTGCTGCGCCTGTACCCGCCGGCGTGGCTGTTCGACCGCAGCCCGCTGACGGACCTGCGTCTCGGCGGCTACGACCTCCCGCGCGGCGCGACCCTGCTGGTCAGCCCGTGGGTGGTGCACCGCGACCCGCGCTGGTGGGACGCCCCCGACGAGTTCCGTCCGGACCGGTTCGCCGACGAGCCGTCGCGTGGCCACTACTTCCCGTTCGGCGACGGCCCGCGGCTGTGTGTCGGCAACCGTTTCGCCGAAACGGAGATCGCTCTGGTCCTGGCGACGATCGTCCGCCGTGTCGCGCTGGTCCGCGCGGACGCGCCAGCGGGGCGGTCGATGCTCCTCCGTCCGGCCGGTGAGGCGACCCTTCGGCCGGGGGTGCGGCTACGGGTGACGGTCACGCCGGTCAGCGAGGCGGGTAACGGTGCGTAATGAGGATCGGTGTCGCTCTGCGTAATTGAATCTGGGCTGTGGTCACAGCTGGCCCATGCTGCTGCGGCGCATTTGCTCTGCTTCCATATAGGAAGCACGCGAGGCTAGCTTCGCCTATGACTCTAAGTAGTTGAATTATTGCATGCTGTCGCGAAGCGCTGTGTTACTGATTCCTATAGGGAAGCAGAGCAAAGTGGGTGGGTAGGAGCATGCCGACGTGGGAGAAAATAACCGAAGGTGACCGTCAGTCGGCTAGGACGGCATGTCCGGCGGCCGGTTCGGGTCGGCCGGGCGCGCTGGCGGGGCGCCACCCGCCTGAGCGCCAGGGCGCGTGGAACGCCTCCGCGACGGGAGTTGAGCAGCGGGGCCAGTAGCCGGGCCGGCGATGGTCGTAGTCGGGAGGGCTGGTCGTGGGCGGCGGTGGCGGCTGTTGCTGTGGCGGTGTGGCCCACGGGTCGCCGCCGGGCATGCACGTCCGCCACGTGCTGCCTCCGCCGGGTGGCCGCGAACCCGTCGTGGTGAGGGCCACGCCGCGGTCGTTCGAGCGCGGGGTCGCGGTGGGTGACCGACGTCCGTCGGCGCGGTCGGGTGGGACGGACGGCGTCGCGGACGGGGTGGCCGACGGTGCGGCGCTCGTCGGCGCGGCCCGCGTGGCGACGGCGGGGGGCGGCCCCCACGGCCGGCCCGGCCACGCGCCGTCCCGGATGGGCCGGTTGAACAGCGCGTACGTGCCGGCGGTGGCGAGCGCGAGCAGCGCCATGCCCATGCCGATGATCGTGAACCGGCGGGCGGTCATGGCACTCCATTCATCAATTGCCGTCGACATTAATGATGGGGCCGGACCAACGCCACCGCACGTGATCGTCAGCCCGTACCGTGGGGTGGTGACCGCCCTCCTCGGTCCGGCGGAGATCCGGGCCCTCGCCAGCCGTCTCGGGGTGAGCCCCACCAAGACGCTGGGGCAGAACTTCGTGCACGATCCGAACACGGTGCGCCGCATCGTCCGCGCCGCGGAGGTCGGGCCGGAGGACGTCGTCGTGGAGGTCGGGCCGGGCCTCGGCTCGCTCACGCTCGCGCTGCTGCCCGAGGTCGCCCACCTGCACGCGGTCGAGATCGACCCCGTCCTCGCAGCTCAACTACCGAAAACCATCCTGGAGTACGCGCCGGAGCGCGCGAGCGCGCTGACCGTGCACCACGGCGACGCGCTGCGGGTCACCGCGGTCGAGCTGGCCGACCCGGCCCCGACGGCGCTGGTGGCGAACCTGCCGTACAACGTCGCCGTGCCCGTCGTGCTGCATCTGCTGGCCGAGCTGCCGTCGCTGCGGCACGGCCTGGTGATGGTGCAGCAGGAGGTCGCCGACCGGCTCACCGCCGGGCCCGGCAGCAAGGTCTACGGCATCCCGAGCGTGAAACTTGCCTGGTACGCCGGGACCCGGCAGGCCGGCAAGGTGCCCGCGAGCGTGTTCTGGCCGGTGCCCAACGTCGAGTCGGGCCTCGTCGGCTTCACGCGTCGCGACCCGCCGGCGGGCGCCGACCGCGAGGAGGTCTTCGCCGTGGTCGACGCCGCGTTCGCACAGCGGCGCAAGATGCTGCGATCGGCGCTCGGCCCGTGGGCCGGCGGGTCGGGCGCGGCCGTCGAGATCCTCGAGGCGGCCGGGGTGGACCCGACGAGCCGCGGCGAGCAGCTCACGGTGGTCCAGTTCGCGGCCGTGGCCGCCGCCGGGGCCGCCCGCCGGGCCGCCGGTATGGTGAAGTCATGACCGAGCGCTGCGAGATCAACTCGTGACCGAACCGCTCTGGGGTGAGGACGAGCGGCCTCGCCTGGCGGCGTTCGGGCCGGTCAAGGTCCGCGTCCCCGCGAAGATCAATCTTCACCTCGGGGTGGGTCCCGTGCGCGCGGACGGTTACCACGAGCTGGCCACCGTCTACCACGCGATCTCGATCTACGACGAGCTCACGGCCCGGGCCGCCGACACGCTCGTGCTCACGATGGACGGCGAGGGCGCCGGCGAGCTGGCCCTCGACGACACCAACCTGGTGATCCGCGCGGCCCGGGCGCTCGCGGAGGCGACCGGCCTGCCGGCGCACGCCCGGCTGCACCTGCGCAAGCAGATCCCGCTCGCGGGCGGGCTGGCCGGCGGCTCCGCCGACGCGGCCGCCGCGCTGGTGGCCTGCGACGCGCTGTGGGGCACGGGCCTGGCCCGCGAGGAGCTGGCGCACATCGCGGCCGCCCTCGGGTCCGACGTGCCGTTCCTCGTGCTGGGCGGGACGGCGTTGGGCAGCGGGCGGGGCGAGACGGTCACCCCGGTGCTCGCCTCGGGCCACCAGTGGCACTGGGTCGTCGCGGTCGCCGACGGCGGGCTGTCCACCCCGGCCGTCTACCGGCGCCTCGACGAGCTGCGCGAGAACGGGGAGGCCCCCGAGCCGATCGGCGCGCCCGACGAGATCCTCGCCGCGCTGCGCCAGCGCGACCCGAACGTACTCGCCAAGGCTCTTGTCAACGACATGGCGCCGGCGGCCGTGTCGCTGCGCCCGGCACTGCGCGACGTGCTCGCGGCCGGCGACGCGGCGGGCGCCCTGGCCGGCCTCGTCTCCGGCTCCGGCCCCACGTGCGTGTTCCTGGCCCGCGACGCCGCCCACGCGGGCGCCGTGGCGGCCGCGTTGGACGCCAGCGGCACGTGCCGCGAGGCCCGGGTGGCGCACGGCCCGGTCGCCGGCGCCCGACTGATCTGAGGCGTCCGAGAACAGTGGCCAACATCGTCAGCTTCGACCGCGTGTCCAAGGGGTACGCGGCCCTGCCGCTGCTCACCGACGTCTCGCTGGGCCTCGACGAGGCCGACCGGATCGGCGTCGTGGGCCTCAACGGCGCCGGCAAGTCCACGCTGCTGCGCCTGCTCACGAAGCTGGAGGAGCCCGACTCCGGGCGCGTGACGCACCGGCGCGACCTGCGCGTGGCGACCCTGCCCCAGTCCCTGGACCTGGCGCCGACCGCCACCGTGCGGGACGTGGTGCTGGGCACCGCGTGGCTGCCGTCCGGGTTCGCGGCCGAGCACGAGTGGGCCGGCGACGCCGGCGTGCGTACGGTGCTGTCCGGGCTCGGCATGGCGCACATCGGCCTGGACGCGCCGGTCGGCCCGATGTCCGGCGGCGAGCGGCGCCGCATCGGCCTCGCGGCCCTCCTGGTCCGCGCCGCCGACCTGCTCGTCCTCGACGAGCCCACCAACCACCTCGACGTGGCCGGCATCGACTGGCTCGCGGACCACCTGCGCACGCGGCGCGGCGCGCTGATGGTCGTCACCCACGACCGGTGGTTCCTCGACGCGGTGTGCGAGCGGATGTGGGAGGTCGCCGACGGCACGGTCCGCGCCTTCGAGGGCGGCTTCGCCGCCTGGACGCTGGCCCGCGCGGAGCGGGTGCGGATCGAGGCGGCCACCGAGGCCCGCCGGCAGAACCTGCTCCGCAAGGAGATCGCCTGGCTGCGCCGGGGCCCGCCCGCGCGCACCTCGAAGCCGCGCTTCCGCATCGACGCGGCCAACGCCCTGATCGACGACGTGCCGGAGCCGCGCGACACGGTGTCGCTGCGGCGTCTGGCCACGGCCCGGCTGGGCCGCGACGTGTACGAACTGCGCGAGGCGTCGGTCTCCGTCGGGACCCGGTCGTTGCTCGACAAGGTCGACTGGATCGTCGGGCCGGGCGACCGGATCGGGCTCGTGGGCGCCAACGGGGCCGGCAAGTCCACGCTGCTGGCGCTGCTCGCGGGCACGCGCGCGCCCGACTCGGGGGAGGTGCGGCGCGGCTCGACCGTGCGGCCCGCCTTCCTGTCCCAGGAGCTGCACGAGCTGCCGGGCCACCTGCGCGTACTCCAGGCGGTTGAAGAGGTCGCGACGCGGGTCAAGCTGGGCGACAAGGAGCTGAGCCCGTCCCAGCTCGCCGAGGTGTTCGGGTTCACCGAGAAGCGACTGTGGACCCCGGTGTCGGACCTGTCCGGCGGCGAGCGGCGGCGGCTGCAGATGCTGCGCCTGCTGGCCACCGAGCCGAACGTGCTGCTCCTCGACGAGCCCACCAACGACCTCGACACGGACACGCTCGCGTCGCTGGAGGACCTGCTCGACTCCTGGCCCGGCACGATGATCGTCGCCAGCCACGACCGGTACCTCGTCGAACGCGTCTGCGACGTCGTCTACGGCATGTTCGGCGACGGCCGCCTCGTGCACCTGCCGGGCGGCATCGACGAGTACCTGGCCCGGTCCGGTGCGCCGGTGGTCGGCACCCCGGCGTCGCCGGCGTCCGTCGCCGCCCCGGCCGGGTCCGCCGCGGGGTCGCTGTCCGCGGCCGAGCTGCGGGCCGCGAAGAAGGAGCTGGTACGCCTGGAGCGCGCCGTCGCCAAGCTCGAACAGCGGGAGACGCAGCTGCACGAGCAGCTCGCCACCCACGCCACCGACTACGAGAAGGTCGCGGCGCTCGACGCCGAGCTGCGGGCGGTGCGCCAGGAGCGCGACGAGACCGAGGAGCGCTGGCTGACGCTGGCGGACGAGGTCGGCTCCGCCTGACGGTGTGACGGGGATCACAGCCTGTGGCGCATCTGGCGTCGGCCGGGGGGTGCGGGTGATCCAACGTTGGCCATACGCGAGAATCGGCGCTTGTTTTCCCCGGACCTCTTCCCCCGAAGGACGTCGTCATGCTGTCGCACCTGCCCACCAACCACCACCTGCGGCCGCTCTACCGCCTGTTGGCGCTGGTCAGCGGCGGGTACGTGCTCGCCTTCGGGATCATCGGCCTGATGCAGACGTCGGGCGCCGAGCTGTTCGACCAGGCCAGCACGACCACCGTCCTGGGCCTGCGCACCAACCCGGCCTTCGCGTACGCGTCGATCGGCGTCGGGATCCTGGTGCTGCTGTCCGCCCTGGTCGGCCGCAACCTCGACTTCTACGTGTACTCCCTGGTCGGGCTCGGCTTCCAGGTCGTCGGCATGTTCATGCTGGCCTTCCTGCGTACGGACGCCAACTACCTGAACTTCTCGGTCGCGACCTGCGTCGTGTCGCTGGTGATCGGCCTGGTCCTCTTCACGGCCGGCCTCTACAGCCGCGTCGGCGCCCGCGCCGCCCACTAACCGGACAACCCGGCATAACCCGCAAAACGGGCGTTTGGGGCGGGTGGTCGGTGGAAAAGTAGGCTCCATGCTGCATCTACCGGTGAACCATCCGCTCCGACCGCTCTACCGGGTCCTCGCCGGGCTAGCGGGGCTGTACGTGCTGGCCTTCGGGATCGTGGGGCTGACGAAGACGTCGGGCATGGACTTCTTCGCCCAGGACGACCTGCCCGTCGCGCTCGGGCTCAAGACCAACCCGGCGTTCGCGCTGCTGTCGGTCATCGTGGGCGCCATCGTCGTGGTGGGCGCGGTCATCGGCCGCAACGTCGACCGCTTCATCAACCTGACCGCCGGCGTCGTGTTCCTGCTGGCCGGCATGGTGATGCTGGTCCTGTCCCGCACGGACCTGAACTTCCTCGGCTTCCAGGTAGCCACGTGCGTAGCGTCGTTCATCATCGGCGGCGTCTTCGCCACAGCCGGCCTCTACGGCAAGGTGGGCACCCCCGAACACGCGGCCATGGAGGAAGGCTTCCGCCACGGCACCCCCGACCCCACCGACCACAAATGGAAATTCCACGGCCCCCCCAAAGACCCCGACCGCGCGTCCAGCCGCTTCGCCTGACGGGCCGTCCGGTCAGCGGGTGCGGGTGGTGATGAGGGCGGGTTTGGCCTCCAGGTGGGAGAGGCCGTTCCAGGCCAGGTTGACCAGGTGGGCCGCCACCGTTTCCTTGCGGGGTTTGCGGGCCTCGAGCCACCAGCGGCCTGTCAGGGCGACCATGCCGACCAGGGCCTGGGAGTAGAGTTCCGCGAGCTTCGGGTCGTAGCCGCGGGATTTGAACTCCGAGCCGAGTATGTGTTCGACCTGGTGGGCCACGTCGTTGAGGACGGACACGAAGTTGCCCGACGACGAGCCGACGGGGGACTCCCGGACCAGGACGCGGAACCCGTTCGCCTCCTCCTCGATGTAGTCCAGCAGCGCCAGGGCCGCCTGTTCGAGGAGCTCGCGGGGATGGCCGGCGGTGAGCGCGGCCGTGATGCGGTCGAGCAGGGAGCGGACCTCGCGGTCGACGACGACCGCGTAGAGGCCCTCCTTGCCGCCGAAGTGCTCGTAGACGACGGGCTTGGAGACCTTCGCCCGGGCGGCCACCTCCTCGACGGAGGTGGCGTCGAGGCCCTTCTCGGCGAACAGTTGGCGGCCGATCGAGATGAGCTGCTCCCGGCGCTGGGCCGAGGACATCCGGACCTTCCCGCTCGGCGGGGTCGCCCGCGCCGGGGCGGCCGATGCGGCGCGTGGCGGAACGGTGCCCCGTCCCGCCACGCGCGAAGTTCCTGTGCCGGCGTCGGACGCCTGCTCCCCCTGCGGTCCCGGTCGGCTAACCGCGCGTTCACTGTCCGTCACGCGGCTATCCTGCCAGGAACGCGAGGGCTGGCGCGCGGCGCGGCCCGTCTCCCGGTCCGCGCCGCCGCCGGGGCCTAGGACGCCTTGCCGCCGAACGTGGCCGAGCCCGGCTCGTAGAGCTTGGCGGACAGGCGGTCGACCTTGGGCCAGCGGACGTTGGTCGCCCAGCCCAGCTTCTCGAAGATCCAGATGAGTCGCGCGTTCATGTCGATCTGACCGCGCAGCACGCCGTGGCGGGCGCAGGTCGGGTCGGCGTGGTGCAGGTTGTGCCAGGCCTCGCCGAAGGACAGGATCGCCAGCGGCCAGAAGTTGGTGGCCTTGTCGCGGCTGTCGAACGGGCGGTCGCCGTACACGTGGCAGACCGAGTTGATCGACCAGGTCACGTGGTGCAGCAGCGCGATGCGGACCAGGCTGGCCCAGAAGAACGCGGACAGCGCGCCGGCCCACGACCAGGTCACCAGGCCGCCGATGACGGCGGGCAGGCCGGCGGACGCGATGACGATCGGCACGAAGAGCTTGTCGACTCGTTGGATGTCCTTGTCCGCCACCAGGTCGGGCGCGAACCGCTCCTGGTTGGACATCTCGCGGTGGAACAGCCAGCCGGTGTGCGCGTAGAACAGGCCCTTGGTCAGGCCCCACACCGACTCGCCGTAGCGCCACGGCGAGTGCGGGTCACCCTCCATGTCGCTGAACTGGTGGTGCCGACGGTGATCGGCGACCCACTGGGTGGGGGAGCCCTCGATGGCGACCGAGCCGGCGACCGCCATGGCGATCTTGAGGGCGCGGTTCGCCTTGTACGACCCGTGGGTGAGCAGGCGGTGGAAGCCCGCGCCGATCCCGTGACCGCCGATGACGTACATCACCACGAACAGGACCACGTCGATCCAGTTCAGCCCCCAGCCCCACATGACGGGGATGGCCGCGATCAACGCGGCGAACGGGATCAGGACGAACGCCCACAGCGCGATGAGGATGCCCACGGGTTGCTTGCCCGTGGTCAGCGGCTTGGGAGCAGGACCGGCCGGCGCGTCGGGCGCCGGCGGGTCGATGACGGCGGCGGTCATGGCACCTCACTGGGAGACGGGGTTACTTACGCCTACGTCACCGTAACTTAGGCATGCCTGTTTTGACAGAGGGCGCCTGCTCAGAGGCGCCTGGATGAATCCGAGGACCCGCCCGAAGGGGTCACCTGACCCATTCGGCAGGGGCCGGGTGACCCTTCCGGAAACACCCCGCGGTGTCCGTGGCGTGAAACGGAGTAGGGCGGGCGGCGCGGCAGGCGTTAGGCTGGGGCGCACGATCGGCCGTGGTGTAATTGGCAACACGTCGCCCTTTGGAGGCGATTTTCTAGGTTCGAGTCCTAGCGGCCGAGCTTCTCCCCGATCTTCTTAGCTGGCTGTCCGGTGTCCGGCGGTCGAGTCGAGGCCCACCGCCGGCGTAGCTAGCATGGGCCCGAGGCGCGCCGGAAGGCGCTGGTCAGAGGGAGTAGGCGGGCTGTGGAGAGCACACGTACGGTGATCGTCCTTGCCGCGGGCGAGGGCAAGCGGATGAAGTCCTCGCTACCGAAGGTGCTCCACCCGGTGCTCGGCCGGAGCCTGCTGGGTCACGTGCTCGCCGCCACCGCGCCGGCCGGGGTCACCACCACCGTCGTCGTGGTCGGCCACGGCGCCGACCAGGTCCGCGCGCACCTCGCCGAGATCGCACCCGACGCGCAGGCGGTCCTGCAGGCCGAACAGCGCGGCACCGGGCACGCCGCCCGCGTCGCGGTCGAGGCGGCCGGCGTCACCACCGGGACCGTCCTCGTGATCAACGGCGACGTGCCGCTGCTGCGTGCGCGTACTCTCGTGGATCTGATCGAGGCCCACGAAGCGGGCGCCGCGGGCGCCACCGTGCTCACCGCGGAGGTCGCGAACCCCACGGGGCTGGGGCGCATCGTGCGCGACGCCGCCGGCGGGGTCGCGGCGATCGTCGAGGAGCGCGACGCGACGGCGGCCCAGCGGGCGATCGCCGAGATCAACGCCGGGGTGTACGCGTTCGACGCGGCGCTGCTCGGGGTGGCCCTCACGAAGCTGACCACCCAGAACGCCCAGGGCGAGGAATACCTGACCGACGTCATCCGGCTCCTCGCCGACGCCGGGCACCCGGTCGGCGCGCACCGCGCGCCGGACGCGACCGAGGCGCTGGGCGCCAACGACCGCGCCGAGCTGGCGACGCTGCGCGGCCTGCTGCGCGACCGGATCAACGGCGACCTCATGCGCTCCGGCGTGACCCTGCTCGACCCGGCCACCACCTGGGTCGACGTCACCGTGAGCGTGGGCCGCGACGCGGTCATCGAGCCGAACACCCAGCTGCGCGGCGCGACGGTCGTCGGCGAGGGCGCGCTCGTCGGTCCGGACACGACGCTCACCGACACGACCGTCGGCGCGGGCGCCTCGGTGGTGCGCACGCACTCGGACGGCGCGGACGTCGGGCCGGGCTGCTCGGTGGGCCCGTTCGCCTACCTGCGGCCCGGCACGCGGCTCGGCCGCAAGGCCAAGGTCGGCACGTTCGTTGAGACCAAGAACACGTCCCTGGGTGAGGGCGCCAAACTGCCACATCTGTCGTACGCCGGGGACGCCACGATCGGCGCGGGCGCGAACGTCGGCGCGGGCGTGATCTTCGCCAACTACGACGGGGTGAACAAGCACCACACGACCATCGGCGAGAGCGCCTTCGTCGGCTGCGACTCCACGCTCGTCGCGCCGGTCGAGGTCGGTCCCGGCGCCTATGTGGGCGCGGGCACCACGGTCGTGAAGCCCGTTCCGGCCGGGGCGCTCGGGGTCGCGCGGGCGCAGCAGCGCAACCTCGACGGCTGGGTCGAGCGGAAGCGGCCGGGCACCCGTTCGGCGGCCGCCGCGGCCGCCGCCGCTGGTGAGAGTGTCGAGGGGCACGCCGGGGCGGGCGGCGGACAGGGCGTAACCGCCTCGGGAGATACTGCAACCGAGTAGATCCTTGGGGCCGCCCTACGGGGCACCACCACCACTGATGGGGGAGCGGGCAGCCGGATGGGCAGCATCGTCGCGGAGAACCGGAAGACCCTGATGCTCTTCTCCGGAAGGGCATATCCGGAGCTGGCCGAGGAGATCGGCTCGGTGCTGGGTGTCGCTGTGACGCAGGCCGCGTCGTACGAGTTCGCGTCGGGCGAGATCTTCGTCCGGTACAAGGACTCGGTCCGGGGCTCGGACGCGTTCGTCGTCCAGTCGATGGCCGCGCCGGTCAACACCTGGATCATGGAGACCCTGATCATGGTGGACGCGCTCAAGCGCGGCTCGGCCAAGCGCATCACCGTGGTCCTGCCGTTCTACCCGTACGCCCGGCAGGACAAGAAGCACCGCGGCCGCGAGCCCATCTCCGCCCGCCTGATCGCCGACCTGCTCAAGACGGCCGGCGCCAACCGCATCCTCACCGTCGACCTGCACACCGCCCAGATCCAGGGCTTCTTCGACGGCCCGGTCGACCATCTGTTCGCGATGGACACGCTCGCGGACTACATCGAGAGCAAGTACGCCGGCCGCCGGATGACCGTCGTGGCCCCGGACTCGGGTCGGGTCCGGGTCGCGGAGCGCTGGGCCGACCGCCTCGGCGGCTGCCCGCTCGCGTTCATCCACAAGACCCGCGACCCGCTCAAGCCCAACCAGGTCGTCGCCAACCGCGTCGTCGGCGAGGTCGAGGACCGCGTCTGCCTCATCGTCGACGACATGATCGATACCGGCGGCACCATCTGCAGCGCGGCGGAGATCCTCATCGAGGCGGGCGCCGCCGACGTGATCGTCGCCTCGACCCACCCGGTCCTCTCCGACCCCGCCACCGAACGCCTCTCGGCCAGCAAGATCAGCGAACTCGTCGTGACGAACACGCTGCCCCTGACGGACGACAAGCGCCTCGACAAGATCACCGTCCTGAGCATCGCCCCCCTGGTCGCCCGCGCCATCCGCGAGGTCTTCGACGACGGCTCGGTCACCACCCTCTTCGGCGGCCTGAGCTAACCACCAGCTTCCGGCGCATCCCCCGCACCCGCGCGCTGCGACATCCGCTTCGATCCCGCGACGCGTCCCGCGCCACCACATGTCCACATCTGGCAACCCGCGGCGCCCGCTGCCTCGCCAGATGCGCACATCTGGCGGGCGCCAGGCACCCGGATCCGCCAG
>NZ_BAAALT010000293.1:0-6910 GCF_039528515.1 Luedemannella flava | reverse complement strand
GGGTTCGAACCTTCGTAGCTTTCGCGACGGATTTACAGTCCGCTCCCATTGACCGCTCGGGCAACCCGCCTGGGCTGGCCACACGCTCCCGGATCACGCCGGGCGCGGCAGCGGTAGCAAGGATAACGGTACGACCCCGGGGGCGCGCAAACGGGTACCCCGGTGCGCCGCGCCGGGACCCGAAAGGGGCGCGCCCGGGCGGCGTCAGGCAGGATGGCAAAGGTCCCATCGACGGATGAGTTGCCCAGGAGCGTGTGATTGTGGCGTCGACACCCTCGTTCGACATCGTCAGCAAGGTCGACCGGCAGGAGGTCGACAACGCGTTGAACCAGACCTCCAAGGAGCTGTCCCAGCGCTTCGACTTCCGGGGCGTCAACGCGACGGTGGCGTGGGCCGGCGAGGAGGGCATCGCCCTGCAGGCCGACACCGAGGAGCGGGTCAAGGCGGCGCTGGACGTCCTCAAGGAGAAGCTGGTCAAGCGCAACATCTCGCTCAAGTCCCTGGACGCGGGCGAACCCCGGCAGTCCGGCAAGGCGTACAAGATCGACTGCAAGATCATTCAGGGGATCGACTCCGAGAAGGCCAAGGCGATCTCCAAGAAGATCCGTGATGAGGGCCCGAAGGGCGTGCAGGCCCAGATCCAGGGCGACCAGCTGCGGGTCACGGGCAAGAAGAAGGACGACCTCCAGGAGGTCATCGCCCTGCTCAAGGGCGCCGACCTGGGCGTAGCCCTCCAGTTCACGAACTACCGCTGATCTCCGAACCGGCGCTCGCCAGATGTGAACTTCAGGCGAAGAGGCGCTGCGTCTTTGCAGCCGACTGGGCACAGTTGGCGGGCTGTCACGCTCCGAACGCCGCCAGATGCGCACATCTGGCGAGGTAGGACGTGGGCGCCCTCGCCAGATGTGAGCTTCTGGCGGGCATCCTCGCTCACCGCTCCGCCAACTGTGCGCAGTTGGCAAGCTGGACGGCACGCAGCCTCGCCACATGCGCACAGTTGGCGGAGCCGACCGCACGGCACTCCGCCACATGCGCACAGTTGGCGGAGCCGACCGCACGGCACTCCGCCACATGCGCACAGTTGGCGAGGGAGACCGCACGACCCGCCGCCACATGTGAACATCTGGCGGGTCAGCGGCCCACGGACGCCACCAACCGTGCACATCTGGCGGGGCGGGACACCAACATCGCCGCCACATGCGCACGGTTGGCGACGCGAGACACGGGCACCGCCGCCAGACGCGCACGGTTGGCGGCAGGGAGGCGGCGCCTCACGCCACATGTGCACAGATGGCGAGCGCGGCCACACGCCGGACCCCGCGCGGAAGCTCCGCAGATCCCGCGCAGTGATGAGCCCCTACGCGGGCGCGTCCCCTGGCGCCTCGTCCGCGATCGTCAGGGAGCCTGACGGCCACGCCGCCACCAGCGCCCCGCCGGCCACGCACGCCGCCATGGCCGCGAACGCCCACGGCACCCCGACGTAGTCGACCAGATACCCCGTCAGCGCCCCACCCAGCGCCCCACACGACACCGACACGGTGACGATCCAGCTGTACGCCTCGGTGTGCATCGCCGCCGGCACGATCCGCCCGACCAGCGTGTTAGCCGCGATCATCGCCGGCGCGATGGCGGCCCCGCCGACGATCAGCACAACCGCCATGAGACCCGTGGACGGCACCACAGCGAGCAGCGCCAGGCTGAAAGCCACCGCCGCGAGCAGCCAGCCCAGCTGACGGGCCAGGGGCGTGACGAAGGCCCGCGTGCCGTACCAGGCGCCGCCGAAGGCGCTGCCGAGCCCCCAGACGGCCAGCAGGACGCCGGCGAGCGACTCGCTGCCCGGCCCCGCATGCTGTGAAGCGAACGCGGACACGGCGACCCCGGCGGACCCGAACGACATGCCGAGCGAGCCGGCACAGGCCACCAGAGCGACGAACCCTGCGACCCGCAGCGGGCCGAGCCCGCGTGTCCGAGCGTGCGAAGGGCCGGAAGGCAACCGCCGCATGGCCGGGTTCCCAGCCACGAGCAGGGTCCCGACAAGAGTCACGAAGGCTGCGGCGACCAGGGCCACGCCAGGCCCGGACACAGCGATCAGACCCGCGACCAGCAGCGGGCCGACCACGAAGATGATCTCGACAAGGATGGCCTCCGCGGCCAGCGCCGGTGTGCGCAGCCCGTGCCGGCCCGACCCGGCGGACGTCAGGGCGTTCCACGCCCCCCGCACCGCCCCGGTCAGCGGCGGATAGGTCGCGCCGGCCAGCGCCGACGCACCCCAGATGAGGAGCACCGGCCCGCGCGACGCGACCAGCAGCAGAATGAGCGCCACGGGGTGCGCCACGGCGGTGACGCGCAGCACCGGCGCGGGCCCGAGCCGGTCGGCGAGCCGGCCCACGACCGGGGCGACGGCCGCGCTCGCGAGGGCATAACAGGCGGCCGCGACGGCGGCCGGCGTATACCGGCCGAGAACCCCGGCGACGTGCAGGATCAGCGCCAGGGACGTGATGCCGAGGCCGAGACGCCCGAGCGTGCCGTGGATGAGGAGATTCGGCGCGTGCGGAATGCGCCACACGGCCGCATAACGGGCGATGCCCCGGGCCGCCACGTCGTCGCGGCCCGGGGCATCGGTGTCACGCTGCATCAGGGCAGCGTACGTGCGTCAGCGGTACTGGATGGGGCCGGAGTTGGCGGCCATCTGCTCGAGCCGCGCCACCCGCTGCTCCATCGGCGGGTGCGTGGAGAACATGCTGGCCAGGCCGCCACCCTTGAGCGGGTTGTCGATCATCAGGTGGGCCTGCGAGGCGAGCTGGCCGTCGGCTGGCAGCGGCATGGTCTGCGTACCGTAGTGGATCTTCCGAAGCGCGCTGGCGAGCGCCAACGGGTCGCCCGTCAGCGCGGCGCCGGACTCGTCGGCCTGGTACTCCCGGCTGCGGCTGATCGCCATCTGGATGATCGCGGCGGCCAGCGGGCCGAGGATCATCAGCAGCAGCGCGCCGAGGATGCCGGGGCCGCCCTCGTCGTCGTCGGAGCTGCTCATCGGCAGGAAGATCGCCAGGTTGGCCAGCATCGTGATGATGCCGCCCAGGGCGCCGGCGACCGACGAGATGAGGATGTCGCGGTTGTAGACGTGGGACAGCTCGTGGCCGATGACGCCGCGCAGCTCACGGGTGGTGAGCATGCCCATGATGCCCTCGGTCACGCAGACGGCGGCGTTCTCCGGGTTGCGCCCGGTGGCGAAGGCGTTCGGCTGCGGGGTCGGCGAGATGTACAGCCGGGGCATGGGCTGGCCGGCCTGGGTCGACAGCTCGCGGACCATCGCGTACAGCTGGGGCGCCTCCGCCTCGCTGATCGGGCGTGCGCCCATGGTCCGCAGAGCGATCTTGTCGGAGAAGAAGTAGGTGGCCGCGTTCATACCGATCGCGAAGATGGCGGCGATGAACAGGCCGGCGCTGCCGCCGAACCAGTAGCCGACACCGAGGATGAGCGCGGTGAGCAGGCCCAGCAGGGCAGCGGTCTTGAGTCCGTTGTAGTGCCGGTGCACCGTATGTCTCCTTTACCTGCGAATCACGCTATGGCGTTCAACGCCGGCGGGGGTGGGGTTCCTTCCCCAACAGTGCCCACGACACGTCACAGGCGGCTGTGACTTAGCTGATAGCCGCTCTCAGCCGACGATCACAAGATCAACCGCGGAGAGTACGAGCTGGGGAGCGAACCCCACGACGACCGCTCCGATCGTGACCAGCACCAACGCGACCGCCACCGGCCAGGCGACCCGGGGCCAGGGGGCCTCGTCGGCACCCTCGGGCGACCGGAACAGGGCCAACGACGCCCGCACGTAGTACGCCGCGCCGACCACGGCGTTGAGCGCCACGACCAGGGCGAGCCACCCGGACGCCCCCTCCAGCAGCGACCGCACGACGGTCACCTTGGCGAACAACCCGGCCAACCCGGGCGGCAGGCCGGCGAGCCCGGCCATGGCCAGCACGAACGCGCCCGCGACGAAGGGCCGCCGGCGGGCCGCGCCCCGGTAGTCGTCCAGGTCGCCGCCGTCGGCCGCGCCGCGCAGCGCCACCACGGCCGCGAACGCGCCCAGTTCGAGCAGCACGAACAGCACCGCGTACGCCAGGCTCGCCATCACCGCCCCCCGCAGCGCGTCGGGGGAACGCCCGTCGGCGAGGGCGAACACGCCCAGCGGCGCCAGGATGTACCCGGCCTGCGCGATGGACGACCAGGCGAGCAGGCGCACCATCCGTTGCTGGCGCAGCGCCACGAGGTTGCCGACCGTCATGGTCACCACGGCCAGCGCGGCCAGGATCGGCCCGGCGACGGCCAGCTGCGGCCCGAGCCCCACGACGACCACCAGCAGGATCGCGGCCACGCCGCCGGCCTTCGACGCCGTGGACAGGAACGCGGCCACGGGCAGCGGCGCCCCGTCGTACGTGGCGGGCGCCCAGGCGTGCAGCGGCACCGCCGCGACCTTGAAGGCCAGCCCGACGAGGACCAGCGCCACCGCCGCGGCGGCCAGCGCGGCCATGCCGGGCGGCAGCGAGGCGGCCGGCTGGGCGGGGACGGCGACCACCTCCGTGGTCCCGGCCTCGGCCAGGAGCCGCACCCGCGCCGCGGCCTGGAGCTGCTCCTGGGTCGGACCCGCGTCCCCGCCGGTGAGAGCGGCGGCGAGGCGGTTCAGGTGCACGGTCCCGGTGACGGCGTAGAGCAGGGCCGCGCCGAGCAGCGTGACGGCCGTCGACACCACGGACACGGTGAAGAACGTGACGGCCGCCTGCGCCGAGGCCAGCTCGCGCCGGCGCAGCGCCACGGCCGCGTACAGCGGCAGGGTCAGCGTCTCGATCGCCACGATCAGCGTGATCAGGTCGCGGGAGGCGCCGAGCACGACGCCGCCCGTCATCGCGGCGCCGATCAGGAAGCAGAGCTCGCCCGACGGCGCGACGCCGGCGCGCAGCAGCGGCGCGCAGAGCAGCACGGCGACGAACGCGGCGACCGCGACGGTGACGCCGACGACGGCGGCGAAGTCGTCCCACACGTAGGAGCAGCCGGCCGCGCCACAGAAGCTGGTGCGCGGCCCGGGGACCCACAGGGCGGCGGCGACGGTGGCGGCCGCGCCGAGCGCGGTGACGGTCAGCACCGCGCCACGCCGGCCCACGATCAGGTCGGTGAGGAACGCGAGCAGGGCCGTCCCGGCGGCCGCGTAGGCCGGCGCGAGCGCCACATGGTCGATCACTCGGACACCACCTCGGTCAGCGCCGTCACGGGCGCGTCGGCCACGGCCACCACGAGCGCGGGCGCCAGGCCCAGCACCAGCGCCAGCGCCGCGAGCGGCGCCCACGCCCACAGCTCCGCACCGGTCAGCCGCCCGCGCTCCCCCAGCGCCGCGACCGACGGTGCGGCCGGGCCGTGGGTCACCCTCCGCAACAACCTCAGGAAGTACGCCGCGGTGAGCGCGCCGCCGACCGCCCCGAGCACGCCGAGCGTGGTCCACAGCGGGCCGCCGCGCTGCACGGCCGCGACCACGGCGAACGCCTCGCCCCAGAAGCCGGCCAGCCCGGGCAGGCCGAGCGACGCGATGGCGGCGAACCCGAGCAGCCCGGACAGGCCGGGCGCGGTCTCGCGCAGGCCGCCGAGCGCCGTCAGGTCGCCCGTGTGCGCCCGGTCCTTGACGGCCCCGGCCAGGAAGAACAGCAGGCCGGTGATGACGCCGTGCGCGATGTTCGCGATGAGCGCGGCGCGGATGCCGGCGGGGCTGAGCGTCGCGACGCCGAGCAGCACGAACCCCATGTGCCCCACCGACGAGTACGCGATGAGGCGTTTGAGCTCCGTCTGGGCGAGGCAGACGAGGCTGCCGACGATGATCGCGGCGACGGCGAGCACGCCGAGCGCGGGCGCGACCTCGCGGGCCGCGTCCGGGGCGACCCCGACCGCCACCCGGATCAGCCCGTACGTGCCCATCTTGAGCAGCACGCCGGCGAGGATGACGGAGCCGACCGTGGGCGCCTCGGTGTGCGCGTCGGGCAGCCAGGTGTGCAGCGGCCACAGCGGGCTCTTCACCGCGAACGCGATCGCGAGCAGCACGAACGCGGCGAGCTGCGTCCCGTACGTCATGGTGGCGCCCGCGCCGTCGCTCAGGGTCACCAGGTCGGCGGTGCCGGCGCCGGCGACGACGGTGAACACGCCGACGAGCAGGAGCACCGAGCCGAGCAGGGTGTAGAGGACGAACTTGCGGGCCGCGTGGCGGCGTTCCGGCCCGCCCCAGATCGCGATGACCGCGAACATGGGCAGCAGCACGACCTCGAAGAACACGAAGAACAGCACGAGGTCCAGGGCCAGGAACGTGCCGAGGATGCCGACCTCGATGACGAGCAGCAGGGCCGCCAGGTGACGCCCGTGCCGCCCGCCCGGCACCCGGGCGACGGTGAACCCGGCGCACAGCAGCGTCAGCAGCGCGGTCAGCACCACGAGCGGGTAGGAGATGCCGTCGACGCCGAGGTGCCAGCTCAGGTCCAGCGACGGCACCCAGGCGACGTTGACCTCCTGCCAGGGGCGCAGGACGCCGAAGCGCGGCGGGTGCCGGTCGACGGCGAGCAATGCGGCGGCCACGAACGTGACGGCGGCCGCGACGGTCGCCACGATCCGGCCCGCCCGGTCGAGCCGGGCCGGCAGCAGGGCCGCGACCAGCGCCCCGAGCGCGGGGACCAGCAACACGACGTTCAGCACGTCACCACCACCCCTGCACGATCGCGACGGCGGCCAGGCCGACGATGGCGGCGCCGCCGAGCACGGCGGTCAGGGCGCGCGGCACGCCGCCCCGGTGCGCCGCGGCGACGGCCGTGCCCAGCTCCACGGTGCCGTTGGCGGTGCCCTCCACCACGCCGTCGACCAGGGACTCGTCGGCGCGGCGGGC
>NZ_BAAALT010000292.1:0-9992 GCF_039528515.1 Luedemannella flava | reverse complement strand
CCGACCCCCGCGACCGTCACGGACGCGACCGGCGCGCCGGTCTCGGTGACGGCGCGGCTCGTGATGAGCGGCGCGCCCGCCCGTATCGCGTTCGGCCGGGAGAGGCCCGTCGACATCGCCGCGTGGGCCGGGCCGTGGCCGGTCGACGAGCGGTGGTGGGTGCCGGACGAGGCGCGGCGCCTGGTCCGGCTGCAGCTCCAGCTCGCCGACGGCCGCGCGCTGCTCGTGGCGCTCGACCGGGGCCGGTGGCAGGTGGTGGCTCTCTATGACTGACGGTCGGGGTCGCTGATGGGGTGGAACAACCCACCGGTGCCGTGGTCGGAGGTCGAGCGCGTGCTCTCCGGGCGCGCGCCGGTCGTGCACGACCCGATCACCATCGACCACGGCGACGGGGGCGACACCCCGCTCTGGACCCGCAAGCGCCCGCCCTACGAGGCGCCGGAGCTGACCCGCGAAGAGCCCGGCGTCGACTACGCGGAGCTGCACTGCCACACCAACTTCAGCTTCCTCGACGGGGCGAGCCAGCCCGAGGAGCTGGTGGAGGAGGCGGTCCGGCTCGGGTTGACCGGGCTCGCCGTCACCGACCACGACGGGTTCTACGGGGTGGTCCGCTTCGCGGAGGCCGCCGCCGCGTACGACCTGCCGACGATCTTCGGCGCCGAGCTGTCCCTGGACCTGCCGAGGAAGCAGAACGGCGAGGCCGACCCGGTCGGCAACCACCTGCTCCTGCTCGCCCGGGGCGGCGCCGGCTACGCCCGGCTGTCCACCGTCATCGCGGAGGCCCAGCTCGCCGGCGGCGAGAAGGGCCGCCCCGTCTACGACCTCGACAACGTGGCCGACGCGCTGCGCGGGCATGTCCAGCTGCTCACCGGGTGCCGCAAGGGCCATGTGCCGCAGGCGCTGCGCGTCGACGGGCCGCAGGCGGCCGCGTGGGAGCTGGACCGGCTGGTCGATCTCTTCGGCGCCGACCACGTCGCCGTCGAGCTGACCGATCTGGGCGACCCGACCGACGGCGACCGCAACGATGCCCTGGCCGCCCTCGCCAGCAGCAGAAAGCTACGCGTCGTCGCCACCAACAACGTCCACTACGCGCACCCGGGGCGGCGGCGCCTGGCCACCGCGGTGGCCGCGGTGAGGGCGCGGCGCAGCCTCGACGAGATCGACGGGTGGCTGCCGGCGGCCGCGACCGCGCACCTGCGCGACGGGGCCGAGATGGCGCGCCGGTTCGCGGCCTACCCGGACGCGGTGGCCAACGCGGCGGCGCTGGCCAAGGAGCTGGCGTTCGACCTGAGCCTGGTCGCGCCGCGGCTGCCCGACTACCCGCTGCCCGAGCCGGGGCACACGGAGATGACCTGGCTGCGTCACCTCGTCGAGGAGGGCGCGAAGGTCAGGTACGGCGCCCGCCGGGAAAGACCGGACGCCTACCGGCAGCTCGACCACGAGCTGAACATGATCGACAAGCTGGGCTTCGCGGGGTACTTCCTGGTCGTCTACGACATCGTGCGGTTCTGCCGGGACAACCGGATCCTCTGCCAGGGGCGCGGCTCGGCGGCCAACTCGGCCGTCTGCTACGCGCTGTGGATCACCAATGTGGACGCGGTGCGCTGGGAGATGCTGTTCGAACGGTTCCTCGCGCCGGAGCGCGACGGCCCGCCCGACATCGACGTCGACATCCAGTCCGACCGCCGCGAGGAGGTCATCCAGTACGTCTACGAGCGGTACGGGCGCCGGCACACCGCCCAGGTCGCCAACGTCATCTCGTACCGGCCGCGCTCGGCGGTGCGCGACATCGCCCGGGCGTTCGGCTACCCGCCCGGCCAGCAGGACGCGTGGAGCAAGCAGATCGACCGCTGGGGCGGGGTCGCGGCCGCCGCGGTGGACGACATCCCGCCGCACGTCATCGAGTACGCCAACGAGCTGCAGACCTTCCCGCGCCACCTGGGCATCCACTCCGGAGGCATGGTGATCTGCGACCGGCCGATCATCGAGGTGTGCCCGGTGGAGTGGGCGACCATGCCGGGCCGCACGGTGCTGCAGTGGGACAAGGACGACTGCGCCGCCACCGGCCTGGTGAAGTTCGACCTGCTGGGCCTCGGCATGCTCGCCGCGCTGCACTTCGCGATCGACTTCGTCGACTCCGGGATGGACCTGGGCACGCTCGACCTGGCCGACGCCGAGGTCTACGACATGCTGTGCCGCGCGGACGCGGTCGGGGTGTTCCAGGTGGAGAGTCGCGCCCAGCTGGCCACCCTGCCCCGGCTGCGGCCAAGGGAGTTCTACGACCTGGTCGTCGAGGTCGCGTTGATCCGGCCGGGCCCGATCCAGGGCGGCTCGGTACATCCCTATATCCGCCGGAAACAAGGCAAAGAGGAACCGACTCCACCGCATCCTCTATTGACCAAAGCGCTGAAAAGAACCCTCGGCGTGCCGCTGTTCCAGGAGCAGCTCATGCAGATGGCCATCGACGTGGCCGGCTTCGACGCGGCCGGCGCCGACGAACTGCGCCGCGCGATGGGCGCCAAGCGCTCGGCCGAGCGGATGGGCCGGCTGCGCCAGCGCCTCTTCGACGGCATGGCCGAGCGCGGCATCACCGGGCAGCTCGCCGAGGACCTGTTCCTCAAGCTCGCCGCGTTCTCCGGCTACGGCTTCCCGGAGAGCCACGCGATGAGCTTCGCGTACCTGGTCTTCGCCAGCGCCTGGTTCAAGCGCTACCACCCGGCCGCGTTCTGCGCCGCGCTCATCAACGCCCAGCCCATGGGCTTCTACTCCACCCAGAGCCTCGCCGACGACGCCCGCCGCCACGGCGTGACGATCCGCCGCCCCGACATCAACGCGAGCGACGCGCTGGCCACCCTGGAGCCGCCGACGGTGCCGGGCGGGCCGCGCAACGGACCGGGGGAGTCGCCGAAGCGGTGGGGGATCGGCGGGCCGGTGGTGCGCCTCGGGCTGGCCGAGGTGCGCACGATCGGAAAGGATCTGGCCGAGCGGATCGAGGCCGAGCGCGCCCGCGGCGGCCCGTACCGGGACCTGCGCGACCTGGCCCGCCGCGTCGCCGCGACCGGCCGCCCGCTCTCCACCGCCAACCTGGAGGCGCTGGCCACGGCGGACGCGTTCGCCTGCTTCGGGCTGGACCGCCGCGCGGCGTTGTGGGCGGCCGGGGCCGCGGCGCAGGAACGGCCCGACCGCCTGCCGGGAACAACACCCGGGGTACGCGCGCCCGCGCTGCCCGGCATGGATGACGTGGAACGCATGGTGGCGGACGTGTGGGCGACCAACCTGTCCCCGGACACCCATCCGGTGCGGTTCGCCCGGGGGGCCCTGACCCGCCGGGGCGCGTTGCCGGTCGACGCGTTGCCGGCCCGCCGCCACGGCGAACGCGTCCTCGTCGGCGGCATCGTGACCCACCGGCAGCGCCCGGCGACGGCGGGCGGCATCACGTTCCTCAACCTGGAGGACGAGACGGGCATGCTGAACGTGGTCTGCTCGCCGGGCCTGTGGCAGCGCTTCCGTCGGGTGGCGCGGACGGCGCAGGCGATGCTCGTGCGGGGGCGGCTCGAGCGGGTCGACGACGTGGTGAACCTCGTCGCCGATCACCTGGAGGCGTTGACCCTGCCGGTTACCGGGCGGTCCCGCGATTTCCGTTGAGGGGCGCCGACTCCTGGTCCAGCGGGTTCGGCCGGCCGCGCAGGAGGGTCCGCACGGTCTCGGCGTAGTCGCGGGCGGCCGTGGCGAGCTGCCGGGCGCCGAGAGCGGCCGTCATCGACGTGCCGCGCAGGCCGCCCGTGAATTCGATCGTGACCTCGCCGTCGGTCACCACGAGCACAGGTTCACCGAACTCGTCGTAATCGATGCGCGCGCTGACGTCGCGCAGGTCCAGACTGGCCATCGCGGGCGGGCCCGTCGGGTCGCGGTGCGAAGACGGCATAGCACCACTACTCCTCAGCTTCACGCCGGGGGACCAACCGATCGTACGGAAGTACTCGCGCGTACACATCGGTCTGGCCGGCAGGGAACTGTCAGGTGCACGGGGGTCGTGCGGTCACGTCTTGATCGTCGTTACGGGCGAACGGGGGTGGTGAACGCCGCCGCCGATCGTCGTACACAGGCTCCAACGACCGGCCGCGGGTGTGGCTATGGGTGTCCGGGCCAGCGTGCATGTGCACGTGAATCTGCGCAAGACTTTGCCCAATCAATGGTCTGGCTGCTGGATCCAAGAATGGATCGCGGTCCGGCGCCGGGCAGGCCCTCGGCGGCCAGCAACCCCGGGTCGATGCCCGGGTCGATGGCTGTCAATCCCCGGAAATGCGTGTCAGCACCACGTCCCCGCGACGATCTGTCCGCTTAGCGACACCAGGGCTCCGCTGGGCGTTCCGGGTAGATCGTGGGCGTACTCGGCATGGGTGGGTGGACACGGAGCGCGGACCGGTGGCCTACCCTCGCAGGGTGAGCAGTTCGACCCACGCGCCCGCCGGCCCCCACGCCGCCGCGCGCACCGCGGTGGTCTGGCAGGTGCTGAGCGGGGAGCTGACCCGGCTCGGTGGCGACGGCCTGCGGGTCGTCGACGTCGGCGGCGGCACGGGCGGGTTCGCGGTGCCGTTGGCCCAGCTCGGGCACCAGGTCACCGTCGTCGACGCGAGCCCCGACGCGCTCGCGGCCCTCACCCGCCGCG
The DNA here is from genome assembly GCF_039528515.1 of Luedemannella flava. NCBI lineage: Bacteria > Bacillati > Actinomycetota > Actinomycetes > Micromonosporales > Micromonosporaceae > Luedemannella > Luedemannella flava. The sequence goes on along the minus strand of NZ_BAAALT010000292.1, from coordinate 5,323 downwards.
CCACCGAGGCCGGCGTGGCCGGCCTGGTCACGGCCGTGCAGGGCGACGGTGACGCGCTCGCCGAGCTGGTCGCGCCGGACAGCGCCGACCTCGTGCTCTGCCACAGTCTGCTGGAGATGGTGGACGACCCGGCCGGAGTGGCGGCGGCGCTGACCACGATCCTGCGGCCCGGCGGCGCGGCGAGTGTCGTGGTCGCCAACCGGGTCGCCGCCGCGCTGGCCCGGGCCATCAACGGCCAGGTCGACGCGGCCGTGGACCTGCTGGGCGAGCCGGCCCTCAGCGTCCGGCGCGAGCCCGCGGCGGGTGCCGGCCGTGGCGCGGTGCGCCGCCGCTTCGACGTGGCCTCGGCGACCGAACTGCTCACGGCCGCGGGCCTCACCGTGGCCGGGATCCATGGCGTACGGGTCGTCGCCGACCTGGTGCCGGGTGCCGTGCTGGAGCGTGAGCACGAGGCGCTGCTGGCGTTCGAGCTGGCCGCCGCGGGCCGCCAGCCCTACCGCGACATCGCCACCCAGCTGCACCTCCTGGCCCGCAGACCATGACCGGGCGACGCGCGAGGGCGGCATGACCGGGCTGCAGACAGTTTCGCCGCGTTACGGCGAGGCGAGTCTCGCCGACGTGCTGCCCGGCGCCCTGACGGCCCTCGGCGTCCCGGGCTCCACCGACCCGATCGGCCTGGCCGCCGGGCCGCTGGCCGGGGCGCGCCGGATCGCGGTGCTGCTCGTCGACGGCCTCGGCCACCACATGCTGCCGCTCGCCGCACCGCACGCGCCGGTGCTCGCCGAGCTCGCCGCGCGCCCCGACTCCCTCGCCCTGACCACGGGCTTCCCGTCCACGACGCCGTCGAGCCTGGCCAGCCTCGGCACCGGCGCGGCGCCGGGCGCCCACGGCCTTGTGGGCTTCTTCCTCAACGTGCCCGGCACCGACCGGGTCCTCAACCACACCCGCTGGACCGACGACCCGGACCCGCTGCGCTGGCAGCCGCTGCGCACCCAGTTCGACATCGCGTCCGCGTACGGGGTGTCCACGCACGTGGTCGCGAAGCCGGAGTTCGCCGGCAGCGGCCTGACGGTGGCCGCCTGGCGCGGTGGGGAGTACATCGGCGCGGCCGAGCCGGACGCCGTGGCCGCCCACATGCTCCGCGCGCTGACGACCGCGCCGGCGCCGACACTGGTCTACGGGTACGTGCCCGACGTGGACCGCTGGGGTCACGAGGCCGGGCTCGGCTCGCCGCAGTGGATCGGCGCGGTGCGCCAGGTGGACCGCATGCTGACCCGCCTCCTCGACGGCCTGCCGCCGGACACGGCGCTGCTGGTCACCGCCGATCACGGGCAACTGGACATCCCCGCGGACACGCGGGTGGACGTCGACACGGTGCCGGGGCTGCGCGACGGCGTCCGCGTGCTCGCCGGCGAGCCCCGGGTGCGCTACGTGCACACCCTGCCGGGCGCCCGCGACGACGTGCTCGCCACGTGGCGGGGCGTGCTCGGCGACGCCGCGTGGGTGCTGCCCCGCGAGGAGGCGGTGGCGGCCGGCTGGTTCGGCCCGGTGAGCGAGGCGCACCTGCAGCGCGTCGGCGATGTGGTGGCGATCTGCCGCGACCGGACGGCGCTGCTGGCCACCCGCACCGACCCGCCGACGGTGGCCAGGCTCATCGCTATGCACGGGTCGTCCACGGCGTTGGAGATGATGATCCCGCTGCTGATCGCCCGGTCGTGACTGTCGCAGGGTCGGGCTAGTCTGCGCGCATGGGGCGCAGCCAGCAGATCCGGACCGCCTCCGGGCGGTCGCAACGTCGCGGTGGCTCCTCGTCCGGCGCCTTCGGGCCCGAGGGGGACGACACCGGCTGCCCCGTCCTGCACGTCGACATGGACGCCTTCTTCGCCTCCGTCGAGATCCGGCGGCGCCCCGAGCTGGCCGGCCGGCCCGTCGTCGTGGGCGGCACCGGTCCGCGCGGCGTGGTCAGTTCCGCCAGCTACGAGGCCCGGGAATACGGCGTGCGCAGCGCGATGCCCACGTCCCGGGCCCGCCGCCTGTGCCCCCACGCGATCTACATCCACCCCGACCACGACGCCTACCGGGAGGCCTCGACCGCCATCATGGCGATCTTCCGGGACGTCACGCCCCTGGTCGAGCCGCTGTCGGTGGACGAGGCGTTCCTCGACGTGGCCGGCGCCGTCCGGCTGTTCGGCCGGCCCGCCGCCATCGCGGCGGCGCTGCGCCGGCGCGTCCGCACCGAGCAGGGCCTGACCTGCTCGGTCGGGGTCGCCGCCACGAAATATGTGGCCAAGCTCGCCTCCACCCGCGCCAAGCCGGACGGCCTGTCGGTCGTGCCCGCCGCGGCCACGCTGGAGTTCCTGCACCCCCTGCCCGTCGAGGCGCTGTGGGGGGTGGGCGAGCGCACCGCCGAGACGTTGCGCCGGCTCGGCCTCACCACCGTCGGCGACGTCGCGGCGGCACCGGCCGGGATGCTCCGCCACGCGGTGGGCGTCGCCGCGGCCGCGCACCTCGCCGCGCTCGCGGCCGGGGACGACCCGCGCCGCGTGACGCCCGAACGGGTCGAGAAGTCGATCGGCGCCGAGACGACGTTCGACGTCGACGTGGCCGACCCGGAGGTGATCCGGCGCACGTTGCTGGCCCTGGCCGGCACGGTCGCCGGCCGGTTGCGCGCCGCCGGGCAGGCCGGCCGCACCGTGGCGCTCAAGGTGCGACTGGCCGACTTCACCACGATGACCCGGTCGCGCACCCTGCACACCGGCACGGACGTGGCCCGTGAGCTTTTTGACACGGCCTGGGCCCTGTTCCGGACACTGGCCCCCACCTCGCCCATCCGGCTGGTCGGCGTGCGGGCCGAGTCGCTCGGCGCTGTGGATGGCCTGTCCCGGCAGCTCGCGCTGGGTGACCGGGAGGTCGGATGGCGGGAGGCGGAGCGTGCCGCGGACGCCGTTGCTGTCCGTTTCGGCCCGAACACAGTGCGTCCCGCGAGCCTCGTCCCGACAGTCAGTCAAGAACGCATCATCGATCCGCTTTCCGACCCGCTGCCCCCCTCGTAGACTTGCACTATGCGGCCGATCGGCTGCTGGCGGTCTGCCGATCCCACGAGGTCGGCATGAGGACCGGGGAGGAGTGCCGTGCCGCTGTCCGAACACGAGCAGCGGCTGTTCGAGCAGATCGAACGGTCGCTGGCTGAGGACTCCAAGTTCGCCTCAGCCGTGCGCGCCAGTGACCCGCGCTTCCATGCGAGGCGTCGGGTGCTGCTGGCGGGCTTCGGGGTGTTGGTCGGTCTCGCCCTGCTCATCTACGGTGTGGCAGCAGTGCTGCCCCTGCTGGGCGTGGCGGGTTTCGTCGTGATGCTCGGCTCGGTCGCGTTCGCGATCCAGTCGGTGCGCCGCGCCCGCCATCCCGAGCTGCGCTCCGTGGGTGGCACCGCGAGCCGTTCGACGCGCTCGCGCAAGCCGTCCATCATCGATCGCCTCGAGGACCGCTGGCGGCAACGCCCCGAAGACCAGCTCTGACGCGACCGCGCGCAGGCCAGCGAGCGCCGCGCGTCCGCCCTGCCCGCCCGGGCCGGTGCCGGACCGCGGCGCTCAGCCTTACTGCCCGGCAATGTGCTTACTGACCGGCACTGGGTGTGCCGAACTCCCATACGCAGGGTGAGCTGCCGGTGATATAGAGGTCCAGCCGCCCGCCCGCGCGGGTGTAGATCTCCACGGTGACCCGGAAGCCGTCCGGATCCTCGGCGGTGGTCTGGTTGAGCTCGCCGTCGTCGACCCGGGTCCAGACCTCGTAGCCGCGCGTCGACCAGTGGCCCTTGAGCGCGTCCAGGGCCTTGTCCGCGGGCCACCCGGCGGGGTAGGTCACGTCGTAGCTGAGGTCGGCGAAGACGCGTCCGGGCGGGCCGCCGTCCGTGGGGTCGTCGCAGGGCAGCAGGTCGGGGCCGGTGTGCTTGAGCTCGGCGCCGGCCGGCAGGGCGGCGAAGGCGTCCTGCACGATCTGGCGCGCCCGGTCGGTGGCCTGCGCCGCGGTGATGGTCGGTCGCACCGGATCCCCCTTGTCGCATCCCGTACCCGAGATGATCAGTATCGCGGCGAGGAGGCCCCCGCTCAGGATTCTGGCTCTCACGATCAGCTCACCGCCGCGTAGTTGCCGGTCACGATCCGTGCGATGTTGAGCCGGGCGACGTTGTCCTTGTCCCAGTACGCGGAGTGGACCCTGCCCTCGTTGTCGGGGTCGCCGGGCGCGCTGGTGAACACGCGGGCGCCGAAGTCCTCCCGGACCGGGTCGTTGCCGTGGGCCAGGTCGATGTCCGGCACCCGGCGGATGAGGTCGTTGTCGGCGCGGGTGGCCCACACGTGGTCGGCGGTGACCCCCCGCAGGTCGGCGACGCTGTTGGTGTCGAGACCGGGGGAGGCGACGAGCACGAGGTCGTCGGGCGCCAGGCCGTCGCCGGCCTGCGCGGCGTTGCCGACCACGGTCGTACCGTAGCTGTGCCCGAGCACGACGTTGTGCGACGGCGCGCCCTCGTGGGTGACCCGCAGCCCGTCGGTGAACCGGTCGAGGTCGGCAACGGCGTCGCGGGCGTACGAGCTGGACGCGGCCTCGCCGACCGTGTCCGGGGCGTCGTAGCCGAGCCAGAGGATCCCGGCGGTTGTGGCCGTGGGGTCGGCCCGCGTCGCGTCGATGACCATCTTGTCGGTGCGGTCGATGTCCCCGCGCGTCTTCGACAGGTCCGCGCCCGTGCCGGGCACGTAGGTGAGCACGTTGTCGGCCTCGTCGGGGTTGCCGACCGCGACGATCGCCCGCCCGTCCCCGTCGGTGGAGAACCCCATGAGGTACGCCCGGGGGAGCGTGGGATCGGGGTTGGCCAGCCGTTCGGTGATGCGGTCCGTCCCGCGCAGCTTGCCGTCGATGTCGCCGGCCTCGGCGCGCAGCCGGGCCAGCTCCTCGCCGGCGGGGTCGCGGCGGAGGCTGGGCGGGTAGAGCTCGTCGCGGCGGCCCTCGGCCAGCATCCGCAGGATGTACGCCTCCCGGTCGGCCAGCTCCCGGCGACGGGCCGTCAGCACGTCCCGCTGCCGGTCCAGGACGAGCCGGTTGGCCGCGTCGCGGTCGGCGACCGGCACCCCGTCCAGGTTGCCCACCAGCTCGGGATGCCCGGTGACCAGCGCCCGCCGCTGGGCCGGGGTCAGCGAGTCCCACCAGGCCCGGACCGTGCGCGGGTCGGTGCCCGGCGCGGGCACGCCCGCCGGGTCGACCGCGCCGTCGGCGCCGGTGACCGGCAGGTTCGCGCGCAGCGCGGCCGTCGTCCGGGCGTCCAGGTCGGCCG
>NZ_BAAALT010000291.1:0-12519 GCF_039528515.1 Luedemannella flava | reverse complement strand
GGGTCGTGCCGGCCTGCGCCGTGCCCGACAACGCGACCAGCGCGCCACCGGCCGCTACGGCGGCCAGGGCCAACGGCACCGCGAGGCTCAGCCGCCAACGTCGACGGCGACCATGGGACGGATTGTTCATGACTCAGTCCTTTCCAAACCCGCGACGGAGCTAGCCGCGGTGCTTCGGAGACTGACAGAACGCATCGATGCATTCAATATTTCAATTGGATGACCAGATTGCGCTTTCCTTCATAACAATTTCCGGCGGACATGCGATATTGAGATTTCCGTTATCGGGATCACCAAAGGAGAGTCAGTTGGCGAGCGCGGGCCGGATCCGGAACGAACTGGCTGTACGGAACGCCGTCGTGTCGTCCGTCGGGTCGATCCACAGCGCCGTGTCGACGTGGCGCAGGAACCGGCCGGGGTAGTTGTAGGACTCGAGCGCCACGGAGTCCGACGTCGTTCCGGCGCGGGGGCAGAACGTCGAGTCCTCCCGGAACAGGACCGTCCCGTCGTCGGTGGCGGGCCGCAGCCGCCAGCTGGAGTGCCGCAGGTAGCGGCCGTCCGACGTGCGCAACGAGACGCAGCGCGCGTCCGCCAGCCCGGCGACGACCTCGAACGTCGCGTTCTGGCGGACGTCTGCGGCGCTGCCCGGGTTGGCGGCGGTGAGCGTGCCCAGGTCGCTGACCAGGGTGACGTACTCCCCGGCCCGGTCGGTCGCTTCAAGGGACAGCGGCCCGTGCGCCACCGCCCTGATGGCGGGGCGGGTGGGGGTGGGGCTCGTGCTCGGCTTGCGGGTCGGGCTCGCGCTGGGGCGGGTCGGCCGTGCGCTGGTCGGGGCGGGCCGTGACGTCACGGCGGCGCTGGTCGTCGGCGGCGGCGGTGGCAGGACCACGTCGGGCTCGCGTGGGGGGGACCAGGGGGCCAGGGCGAAAGCGACCGTGCCGGCGACCACCGCACCGCCGGCCACGGCGGCCGCCACCCGGTGGCCGCTGACCGCGTGGGCCAGTTGACCGAGAAATCCAACTTTCGCCCCGCTGGCGCCCGACGCCACCGCGCCACCGAGGACGCCCACGCTCGCGGCGGCCGAGCCTTTCGCGAACAGCGCTGCCGTCAGCGCCATCGGCACCGGCACCAGGGCCAGACCGACGAGCAGACGTGGGGTGGGGACCAGGCCCTCGCTCGCCGCGCCGCAAACCGGGCACCCACGCACGTGCCGCCCGATGCGCTTGCGCCACAGGGCGCTGGGCCGGCCGTCCCAGTGGGTCAGCACGTCGCTGAGCCGGGCGCAATGGGGCCGCGCGGCCAGCGCGGCAACGATCGCCCGGCTGAGCTCGAACTGGTCCAGCATCCGCTGGACGCGCACGCCGGCGTGGGCGGTGCTCAGCCCCATCGCGTCCGCCAACTGCGTGCGCGTCAGGTGACCGGCCGTCTCCAGCCACCACAGGGAGAGCAGCGTCCGGTCGTCCGGGTCCAACCAGCGGCTCGCGAGCACGGCCTGTCGACGCTGCCCGGACAGCCCCAGGCGCAGGATCGTCAGGTCCTCGAAGTCCGCGCCGGCGTCGGGCAGCCCGGCGGCCTCGTCGAGGGCGGCGTTGCGCCCGCTGGCGACGTCGCCGCGGTGCAGGTACGTGCTGACCTGGTTGACGGCGATCGTCGCCAGCCAGGTGCGGAAACCCTGCGGATCGCGCAGCGACCCGAGGTTGCGTACGGCGCGCAGCATCGTGTCCTGGACGACGTCGTCGGTGTCCGGGTGGCCGCTCATGGCCCGGCCGACGATGTTGTAGACGAACGGCAGGTAGATAGCGATCAGCTCATCGAGTGCCTGTCGGTCGCCGGAGCGGGCGGCCGCCACCAGCCCCGCTTCACTCGTACTCGCAGCTCGCATCTCCACCATTGCCGTCACCCGTGCACTGACCTCGACGTCGTCGTGACTGTGTACGACGATGGCCGTCCCGTCAAGGACGGACTACGGCAGAACTATGAGCAAAGAAACTGTTATCAATGAGCGCTTCGAAAAGTTACGCTCCGGGAACCTGGTGTTTGACGTCGTCGTAGCCGACGTGTGCGGGCGGCGCGGTCGGCGCGTAGATCACGCGGAGCACGCCGGTCGGGAACACCTCCGCTGACATGACCTTCAGGAAGTACGGGGCGTCGCCGTCGTCGAAGAGCCTGCGGCCCTTGCGTGCCGCCACGGGATGCACCATCAGGCGCAGCTCGTCGATCAGCCCCGCGGCGAGCAACTGCCGCACAACGGAGATCGACCCGGGAATGAGGATGCCTCGCACGTCGGGATCGGCCTTGAGCGCGGCGACCGCGTCGAGCAGATCGCCCTCGACCAGCTCGGAGTTGCGCCAGGTGAACTGCAGCGGCTGGTGGGAGACGACCACCTTGCGCGTGTCCCCGAGCTGTTTGGCGTACGGCGCGTCTTCCCCGCCTTCCGCCTCGCGGACCGGCCAGGCGCCGGCGAAACTGTCATACGTCTCGCGGCCGAGGAGCAGGACGTCCGCGGCGTCGAAGTCCTCGCCGACCGCGCGGCCCATGTTCTCGTCGAAGTAGGGGAAGTGCCATTCGGGGTCGACCTCGGCGACACCGTCAACGGAGACGAACAGCGAGGAGATGACCTTCGCCATCGGATGATCCCTTCACGTCAGGCAGTGTCAGCGATACGCCGACGAATCATCCTAAACAGGCGGATTCGGAATGGTCGCCCGGGCGGGGTGCCGCAGCCCTGCGGCACCCCGTGGTCCGGTCAGTACGAGCAGGTGACGTAGGCGTTGTCGAAGTAGACCGCCTGCGAGACGGTGGTGTTCTGGCCGAGCACCGAAACGCGGATGAAGACGTTGGCAGGGCCGCCGTACCAGGTGCTGGTGCTGAAGGCGGCGAACTCCGTGTTGATCACATAGGTGCTGCTGAATGCCACGTAGTCCCAGGTCACGGGGTCGATGACCTCGAGGTTCACCTTGGGGAGCGAGCCGTAGAGGGCGTCGCGACGGACGCTGAACGTGGCCTTGCACGAGATGGCGGGATGGCCGGCCCGCGGCGCGATGTAGACGGACCGGCCGAGCGACCCGAAGGAGTTGTAGAAGCGGGCGGCTACGTAGCCACCCTTGCTGTAGTTGACGCCGCCGGTCGGGGTCACGATTCCGCTGTAGGTGCCCGTGCCGTCCTTCACCCAGTTCGAGCTCGCGTTGGTCTCGAAGTTGTCGAAAAAGTACCAACTGGCCGCGTGGGCAGGTGTTGTCGTCGCGACGACGAGGCCGAGTGAGACGAGGCCGACCGTGACGAGCGAGCGCGTGCGACGGGTCAGGCTACCCAGGATTCTCTTTGTCACCGTACTCCTTTGCTGAGTCAACAGGGGACCGGACCGTCCTGTGTGGTGGATCCACAGCCGTTTGGGCCGGTGCTGGTGGGTAGCCTGCAGCATGACCGTCCGGTAGCCGGCCCGACTTGGACGCCGTTGGACACTAAGTCGATCTTCATGCATTGACCTATAGATGGGCCTCTACTAGAGTCCGTGCTCAGCAGATCAGCGCTCTGGTACGGGGGAAACACCATGGGTCACTGCCATTGTTTTGTGCTGCCCGCGATCCTGATTGAGCCGCCGGCACGTTGAGCCCGCGCGCTGCCGCAGGGCGCCTTTCCGTTCGCCGCACCGACCTCGACGACTCTCCCGTTGTGCTCGGCAGCGGTGCCACTACCGGCATCTGAACCCCCATATGCTGCCGCGCTGCGGCACGGCTCCCGGGCCGCGCTGCCGCGGCCCCGGCTCCGGGGTCAGTTCGGCCCGTCCATCTCCTGAGTCCGCTCCTTGACGACCCGCCGCCTGCCCCGGAGGTTCCTGGTGACGATTGTCTCGCCCGATGCCAGCTTGATACCGAATAGCGAATATACGTCGCTGCGGGCACGAATCCGGGCGCGGCTGGTGCGTCTGCTTGTTATGCCGCTGATCGGCGTGCTGGTCGGCACTCTGTCGGACCAGCCGGCCTTCGCGCTGCCCGGCGGGGTGCTGGCCGCGCCGCCGACCGCGTCGGCGGTGGCCGCCGTGCCGGTGTCGACGGTGGCCTGGTCGGCGCCACCGACTATTCCGAACTCGACGGATACGCTGCCGGCGGCGTCCAACCCGCCCGCCGAGTGGCCCGCCGAGGGCACGACCACCGTCACGCTCTCGGCGGCGACCACCGGTCTGTCCGCCGATGACGCCGCGAAGGCCGCGACCACGCCCGCCAAGGCGGGTGGACTGAGTCTGCGGGTGGGCGCGGTCAAGCCGGCCGCGTCGTCCGGGGCGCGGGACCTCGGCGCGGCGCCCAAGCGGATGCGGGTCGATGTGCTCGACCGGGCTACCACCGTCAAGGCGGGGATCAACGGCGTTCTTTTGCGGATAGCTCGAGCCGATGAGTCGAATGCCACTGGCTCGGCGGCGCTGAGCGTGGACTACAAGCAGTTCGCGGGCGCATTCGGGGCCGACTGGTCCTCGCGTCTGCGACTCGTGTCGCTGCCCGCCTGCGCGCTCACCACACCCGGCAGAGGGGCGTGCGCCGCGACACCGCTCGACTCCACCAACGACCTCAAGTCGAAGGCGGTCTCCGCCACCGTTCCGGTCACGGCCACCAGCACGCTGGTCGCCCTTGCCGCCGCGCCCTCCGGGCCGTCCGGCTCGTACGCAGCGACCCCGTTCCAAGCGTCGTCCACCTGGTCAGCTGGGGGCAACTCCGGCGCCTTCACATGGTCGTACCCCATGCGCGTACCACCGTCGGCCGGTGGCTTCGCGCCGCAGCTCGGGCTCAACTACAACTCCCAGTCGGTGGACGGTCGGCACGCCGCCTCCAACAACCAACCGTCCTGGGTGGGTGAGGGCTTCGATTTCAGCGCCGGCGGAACGATCGAACGCCGGTACACGGGATGCGCCGATGACATGGAGACCGGGGCCAACAACACACAGAAGACCGGCGACCTGTGCTGGGAGACGAACAACGCCGTCCTGTCCCTGGCCGGCCACTCGGGTGAGCTGATCTATAACAGCGGTGAAGGTCGCTGGCACCTGCGCGCCGATGACGGCACCCGCATCGAGCGCAGGACCGGCGCTGCCAACGGCGACAACGACGGTGAACACTGGGTTGTCACCACTCCCGGAGGCACGCAGTACTGGTTCGGTCTCAACCGGTTGCCGGGGTGGGCGTCCGGCGACCCGGAGACCGGGTCGGCGTGGACGGTGCCGGTGTTCGGCAACGACGCGAACGAGCCCTGCCACGCCACCACGTTCGCCGGTTCGGACTGTGTGCAGGCTTGGCGCTGGAACCTCGACTATGTCGTCGATATCAACGGCAACTCGGCCTCGTACTGGTACGTCAAGGAAACTAACCGGTACGGACGCAACAACTCCACCAGCGACGCGCCCACGTACGTACGGGGCGGCTACCTCGATCACATCGACTACGGCACCCGCACCGACAACGGCGTCGACTCAGTGCTCGATGCGCTCGCGGCGGAGCGGGTCGATCTGGCCGCGGGCGACCGGTGCGTGTCCAACTGCACCACGAAGAACGCGACGAACTGGCCGGACGTCCCGTGGGACGCCCAGTGCACCGGCACGCCCTGTGACAACCTCTCGCCGACGTTCTGGACCTCCAAGCGGCTCACCACCGTGACCACCCAGGTGCGCTCCGGCTCCGGCTACCGCAATGTCGAGCGGTGGACGCTGCGGCACACCTTCCCCGACCCGGGTGACGGCACCCGTGCCGGCCTCTGGCTGGCCAAGATCTCCCACGAGGGTCTGGCCGGCACCACCACCAGCGTGCCCGATATCGAGTTCGCCGGCATCCAGCTCGCCAACCGTGTCGACACCGTCGACTTCGCCGCCGCGATGAACTGGTGGCGCGTCGCCCGCATCCGCACCGAGTTCGGTGGCACGATCAACGTCACGTACTCGGCACCTGAGTGTGTGGCCGGTTCGCCGCCCACTCCGGAGACCAACAGCAAGCGCTGCTACCCGGTCCGGTGGACCCCGGAAGGCTACGCCAACCCCGTGACCGACTGGTTCCACAAGTATGTCGTTACCGACCTCTACGAAATCGACCACACCGGTGGCACCGCGCCACAGGGTAGCCCTCGCATCGCCTACCACTACACCTATCTCGACGGCGTCGCCTGGCACTACAACGACGACGACGGGTTGATCGACCGCAAGAACAAGACCTGGTCGGACTACCGGGGCTACAGCCGCGTCGGGGTCACCGTCGGGGACTCCGACGATCCGGGCCGGACGTACACCGAGACCAGGTACTTCCGTGGCATGCACGGCGACAGGGCCGCTGCCAGCGGTGGCACCCGCACCGTCACCGTCACCGGCACAGGCGTCGCCACGGTCAACGACGACGATGCCTACGCCGGAATGACCCGCGAGACCACCGTGTTCAACGGGCCCGGTGGGGCCGTCGTCTCCCGCGAGGTCAACGAACCGTGGCAGTCGTCCGCGACCGCCACCCGCACCATCAACGGCGACACTGTCCTCGCCCGCTTCACCAACACGAAGGCGACCCACTCGCGGGTGGCCCGCGACGGCGGGCGGGCGGACATGGTCAGCACGGTCAAGACCACGTTCGACTCCTATGGCATGGCTGTGCGGGTGGAGGACCTGGGCGATACAGCCACCACCGGTGACGAGACATGTGCCAGGACCACGTTCGAGCCACGCAACGCCACCGCCTGGATTCTGGACAAGCCGCACACCGTGCAGCAGTACGCCGTGGACTGTGCCAGTGCGACTGGAACGCTGACCGAGGCGCAGATCATCTCGGAGCAGCGGTTCACCTACGACGACAACACCTACCTCCAGGCGCCCGACAAGGGACTGGCGGCGAAGGTGGAGAGCATGTCGGCGTGGAACTCCGGCTCGCCGACGTTCATCACGGCGTCACGGGCCGCCTACGACGCCCACGGTAGGGTCACGACGTCCTGGGACGCCCTGGGCAAGGCCACGACCACCGAGTACACCCCGCTCATCGGCGGACCGGTGACCGCGACGAAGGTGACCAACCCACTCGGCTTCGTCACCACCACGACTTTGGACCCGGCATACGGCGCGGTCACCACCGTGGTCGACCCGAACCTGAAGCGCACGGAAACCGCGTACGACGGCCTCGGGCGCATTACCAAGATCTGGAAGCCCGGTCGCGACAAGGCCACCAAGACCGCCAACATGACCTTCAGCTACCTGGTGCGCACCGACGCGGCTTCTGTGATCAGCAGCAGTACGCTGAACAACGCCGAGCAGTACGTCACCAGCTACGCCCTCTTCGATGGCCTGCTGCGTGCCCGGCAGACGCAGTCCCCATCGGTGTCCGGTGGCCGGATCATCACGGAGAGCTTCTTCGACACCGCCGGGCATCAGGTCAAGACCTACAACGCGTACTACGCGAACGGCGCCCCGGGAACGACCCTGGTCACCGCCACCCAACGCACCGACGTGCCGCACCAGAACCGCGTCGTCTACGACGGCGCCTCCCGCCCGACCGCCTCCATCTTCCAGCCGTACGACACCGAGCGGTGGCGCAGCACCACCGTGTACGGGGGCGACCGGGTCGATGTCACACCGCCCGCCGGTGGCACCGCGACGTCCATCGTCAGCGACGCCCGAGGCCGCATGGTCGCGCAGCGACAGTACTTCGGCGCGACCCCGACGCCGGGCACCGCGGGCACCTGGGACCAGACCGCCTACACGTATAACGCCAAGGGCAAGCTGGCGAAGGTCACGGACACGGCGGGCAACAAGTGGGAGTACATCTACGATCTGCTCGGCCGCCAGATCGAGACCCGTGACCCGGATAAGGGCACCATGACGTACGGCTACGACAACGCCGGTCGGCTGACCTCGTCGGTGGACGCAAGCCAGAAGAAGCTCCTTTATGTTCTTGATGACCTCGGACGCAGGAAGTCCCTCTATGAGGACCAACTGGGCGGGACGCTGCGCGCCCAGTGGATCTACGACACTGTCGCCAAGGGTCAACTCACCACGGCGACCCGCAAGGTCGGCACCGCGCTGTACCAGACGAAGGTTCTCGCCTACGACGACCAGTACCACGCGACCCAGACGCAGATCGTGATCCCGTCCGCGGAGACCGGCCTGGCTGGCACCTACACCTACAACAACACCTACAACGGTGTCGACGGTTCACTGGTCTCCACGACGATCCCCGGCGTGACCGGCGGGCTGCCCACCGAAACGCTGTCATTGGCGTATAACAGCCTTGGTATGCCGACGTCGATGTCCACGCTGTACGGGACGAGCCCGGGCACCAACATGTCCCTCGTCCAGGCCGTTGCCTACAACGCGCTGGGCCAGACCGACCAGATCACTCTCGACACCGACAGCACCGCCGGTGGGCGCGTGTGGCAGTCCTTTACCCGCGAGCTCGATACGGGCCGGACCACGGGCATCCGCACCGACCGCGACTCCGCCACGCCGAACACTGTCGCGGACCTGCGCTACACCTACGACAACGCCGGCAACATCACCAGAATCGCCGATGTGGCCCCCGACCCGGTCGATGACACGCAGTGTTTCGGCTACGACTACCTGCAACGCCTCACGGAGGCGTGGACCCCGGCGAGCGGCGACTGCACCGCGGCCAAGTCGACCAGCGGACTCGGCGGTCCTGCGCCGTACTGGCACACGTGGGCGCTGGACAAGACCGGCAACCGCACCAAGCTCACGGTGCACACCGCGACGATCAACTACGTCACCGACTACCAGTACCCGGCCGCCGGCTCGGCCCGGGCCCACGCGGTCAGCTCCACCACCGGAGCCCAGATCGCCGAGTACCGCTACGACAGCAACGGCAACACCACCTGCCGACCAGCCGGCACGGCCACCAACGACTGCGACGCGACCAACCCGGTCGCAGCTGGTTCGCAAACCATCACGTGGGACCCGGAAGGCCACGTCGCCACCTCCGTCGATGCCACGGGCACAACGACCTACGTCTACGACGCTGACGGCAACCGGCTCATCAGGCGCGACCCCACCGGCAGCACCCTGTACCTGCCAGGTCAAGAAGTCCGCTACACCACCGCCACCCAGGGCGTCGCCTGCACCCGCTACTACACGTTCGGCGGGGCGACCGTCGCCTCCCGTAACGCCGCGGGCCTGACCTGGCTCACCTCCGATCATCAGGGCACCGCCCAGATCGCCATCCGTCAGTCCGACCAACAGGCCACGGTGCGTCGTCAGTTGCCGTACGGCGGGTCGCGCGGCGCCGCCGTGACCTGGCCCAATTCCAAGGGCTTCGTCGGGGGCACCAACGACAACACCGGCCTGACCCACCTCGGCGCCCGCGAGTACGACCCGAACCTGGGGCGTTTCATCTCGGTCGACCCCGTCATGGACCTGACCGACCCCCAGCAATGGAACGCGTACGCCTACGCCAACAATCGCGCGATCACTCTGAGCGACCCAGCTGGCACGGAGCCGGGATCGTGGTGTACCAGCGGTGCCTGCGGAGGACAGTCCGTGCAGGCGTACCCGATGGAGCACGCTCTCCCACGCCGCCTCAACCCGGTCGCGCCGCCGTGCTCCTGCCCGATCAAGCCCTACGGCAACCCGACCCCACCTCCCGGTCAAAAGTGTGCGCTGACAATGAACGGGCAGTGCGTCACCAACGTCAACATGCCACAATTGCGCCCCGAGAACATCACCAACGGCAGCACGCAGTTTGCCTTGGACACCGCGGCACGACAGGGCGGCACCTGTAAGTTCGGCTGGTATCAGATCGTGTGCTTCAACGCCCAGGGTTACCTCGTTGATGCGAAAAAGAACCAGGCCCAGACAATCGGCGACGTCATGCTGTATCCCGGCTCGGTAGGGGACTTCATCGCGGACCTCGAGGTCGAGAAGAAGGCGCGGGACGACATCGCCGGCTGGTGCAAGATGGCTGGCTGCGATGGAGCCAAGGCCGCCGAAACGCTTGGCCCAGATCTCGAAAAGCACGAGAGAGCCCATTCTGAACAATGGACGAAGTACAGTAGCGTCGGCGATTTTGTGACCAGCTACCTCGCATTATCTGCGAAGTCTCAGCGCTACTGCCAGGATCCAGGCGACTGCAATCGGCTCGAGGTCGACGCAAATCCGTTCCACGGCAGGTACTGGAATGTAAAGGGATACGACAGCAGAGGTCTAATCTTTGAGATGCCGACGAACGATCAGCTTGTCAACAGTGGTATCGCATCGGAGTCAACGTTCCTCAACTCGTTGGGGTCCTAGAGTCGGCGGGGCCGGCGGTCGGTTCCGCCCCGGTGGTGGCGTCGCTGTCATTGTGCTGCTCCTGGCCGGCCTGGTGGCGTGTACACCGGCGCCGCCGGAGCGGCTGGCCCTGCGGAGGAACGGATCTGCCGTTCAGCTGGTGGTGCTGTTGTGTGGCATGGAGCGCATTCTTGGTATGTCCATTTCGGAGGTCGACGGACCGAATTCCTGGTCCGTCGAACCGCCGGATGACGGTTACCGAACTACGGCAAGGGCCAGCGGAGAGTTTGAGGTTCGCGATGCGTTTGAAACGCCACAGGGCTGGACGGCAGCCTCCACCAGCCTCACGGCGATCGCGGATGACACCAGGTATTCCGCGATGACCGGGGTGGTCTCATGGAAACTTCGGATGCGCTTCGATGGTCGGCAGGTGTCGCAACTCAAGGACGGCGAGGTTCTCACCGGCAGCGGTGACGACACCACGGTGATGAGCGAGGCGGACTTTCGCGAGAAGGTCCTTGCGGATGCCGAGAAGGACGGATGTTGATCACGGCGCGGGTCAGTGCCTCGGCATCCGGTCCACCTCAGCGACACCGTCAACGGAGACGAACAGCGAGGAGATGACCCTCGCTCCGGGCGCCGACCATGATCGCCGCCCGGAGACGTGACGTGCCTGTCTCAGTAACTGATGGGTGTGCGAGAGTGCTGGAACGCGTGGGCTCAGCTGATCGTGGCGCGCCAACTGGTGAGGTTGGTCTGGGTCCACTTCAGTCGCGAGCCGCAGCCGAGGTCCATCGTCGGGTAGTACGAGGCGCCGACGGTCGATGACGCGTTGGTGTAGACGCCGTTGACGCGGACCTGGATGCCGGTGGTCTCGAACGCGCGGCCCTTCATCGTGGCGCAGTAGTAGCCGAGGCCGGTGGACGGGTTGCGGGTCAGGTAGGGCTCGAACACATCCCACCCGCGGACGCCGATCTGGCTGGTGCCGGACTTCGTCCAGAAGGTGTCCCAGGCACCCCTCGCGTAGTTGTACAGGTACGCGGTCCAGGTGTTGTTCGCGGTGTTGGTCTTCTGGATGATGACGCTGTACGCCGGCAGCCCGTTGACCTGGGTGGTGTAGGTCCTGACGAAGGTCGCGTTGATCGGGATCTCCTTCGCGACGCCGCTGTTGCTGGAGCACCAGTCCCACGCCCAGACCACCGGGGCGTCCCAGGTGTACGCGGTCGTGATCTCAATGCACGCGCTGCTCGGGGGCATGAGCGTCGGGGCGTACACGACGTCGCCGGTGCGGGTGGTGTCGCCGGAGCCGTAGAAGACGCTGTGCGTGGCGCGGATGCCGGTGGACGTCGCGAGTTTGGTGAAGTACGTGCCCGCGGCGGGGTGCTCCTGCGCGGCCGCGGCGGCGCTGGCGCTCGCGTCGGCGTCGGGGGCCGACTTGCCGGCCCGGGCCAGGGATCGTGCGCGGTGCGCGGCCTGGGCCCCGGCGGTGGCCCGGATGGCGGATCCGGTGCGGCCGGGGACCTCGCCGCCGATGGGGGCGTCGCCGGGGCCGGCGGCTGCCGGCTTCGGCAGCGTGGTGCGGGTGTCGACGCTGGGCGCGGCGACCTGCTTCGACGGCCCGGTGTCCGCGTTCGCGACGGCGTATCCGGTGCCCGCGACGACCGCGAGGCCGGTGGCGATGGCGATCAGTCGCGGAGTGAGTCTGCGCAGCGTGTATGGCATCGCGGGTCGCCTTTCGGGGATGCGAAAGGTCCCACGCCAGCTGCGGAGGCGCGGCGCGGGAACGGTGCCGCGACCCTAGCGCTGTGCGTCGATTGCGGTCAATGCCTCGATCTCCATGTGTACTACCGGTTCAGGACGATGATCGCCGGCGCTCGCCGGGAGCGGCCACGTACTGCCGGAGGCGAAGTGCCAGGGGACGACGGCGATAATGATCACCACCCACAGGGCCGCGCCGGCCACCTCGCGGGTCGCGTGGTCCATCCCGTCGCCCAACCACAGGGGCAGGGCGACGGCGCCGAGCCAGATGAGCTTCCAGGCTGACTCGAACAGCAGCACGGGCAGCATCTTCACCGGGTACCGCAGTCCCACGAGTGCGAGCAGGGACAGCGCCACCAGCATGCAGTTGACGACGGCGACGACCGGGTGGCCCAGTGCCACCTCGTCGGCGCGCTGGGCTGCTGTGCCGCCGCGACCGAGCCCCGGTTGTCCGCGCGGCTGCTCGGCGCGAGCGAGAACCTGCGCGCCGAGGTGGACGCCAGCATCAACGCTGGCCTGGCCGCCCCGCT
>NZ_BAAALT010000290.1:0-10393 GCF_039528515.1 Luedemannella flava | reverse complement strand
CCCCGTACAGCCCAGACTTCGGACTCAATCATCTAGGCCGGCCCACCGACAACCAATGGCATACTGGGCGCGGCGTCACGACGACACGGAAGGGGGTGCGGACGATGTCGACACTCGTATCCGTGCCTCCCGTGGCTAGCTGACCGGACGCCTGTTCGCGGGAGGCGCGTCCTCGCAGCGAAGGACCACGCATGACCGCTCGTATCCGCAACATCACCATGGACTGCGCCGACCCGCTGGCGCTGGCCGACTTCTGGTCGCAGGCCACGGCCTACCGGGAGGACCCGACCAACCCCAACAACCCCGGGGATCCCGAAGCTCTTCTCGTCGACCCGGACGGCGGCCCGGCGCTGCTGTTCGTCCCCGTGCCAGCGGAAAAGATCGCCCAATCAAGGGCGGGTCGCCGGATGCATTTCGACATCATGCCCACCGACCGCAGTCGCGATGACGAGGTCGAGCGGCTGAAGACGATCGGGGCGACCGAGTACGAGGATCACCGCAGGCCCGACGGCACGGGTTGGGTGACCATGGCCGACCCCGAGGGCAACCTGTTCTGCGTCGAGCGCAGCGCCGCCGAACGGGCATAAGGATTCGGTGACGTGCCCCGGTGCTCGGACGACAGTCCGGCGACCGGGGCACGTGCGGTTTGGCTCAGAACGGCGGTGTATCGGCGTCGAACGTCCAGGGGTCGCCCGCGGCGGCATGGCTGTCGGTGCGTCGGGCACCCAGCAGCTGCAGCGGCACGAGTTCGGTGTTCAGGAACCGGAAGGTTCCGAACCGTTCCCGGATCTCCGGGCCGTAGACCGACAGGATCCACCGCCAGTACGCGGTGAGGGTGGTCTGCGCACCCTGGGAGATGGTGGTTCCGCGGGCGATGAAGTCCTGGGTCAGGCTCCTGGTGGCGGCCGTGTCCGTCGGGGCCGCCGGTTCCAGCGGCTCGAGCAGTTGCCGGTAGTAGCGGGCCCACTGGTTGTCGCGGGTGTTCCAGCCCGCCTCGGCAGGTCCCTGAGGAACGACGACCTTATCCCGGCGGTGCCGGACCGCTTCGGCATACTGCCCGGCCAGGACGTGCGGATTGCTCAGTCCCAGCCCGCCGGCCGTCACCGGCCAGTACAGCCAGGCCTCCGGGACTGCCTGGGGTCGGGACTGCTTCTCGGCACCGGCAAGAGGGCCTTCCAGCGCGATGATGTCCTCGCACAGGGCCTCGACCAACCCCTGGCCGGGACCGAAATAGTCGTCGACGAACCGGACCAGGGCGGCATTGACCTGCGCGCGGTGCCGATCACCCAAATCGGCATCCAGCGCGACAGCTCGGGTCAGGTGGGTCAGATCCGTGTTGAAGACGTCGACCTTCGAGAGCACCGCCGCTGTAGCGGTCACGTTGCGGCGGCTCTGGGCAAGGTGCTGCTGGAAACTGGGCTCGTGGACCGACCACGCCCCCTGATCGTCGAGGGCGAGCATGCCCCACCTGGGCAGCGGCCCTGCCATTGCAGCCGGAACCTGGCCGCCGATGCACGCCGCCCCGAACTTGTCGTCGTTGAGAGTCAGCCCGCAGGTCTGGAAAAAGGTGGTCACATGCCCCCTGGCGGCGAGGGCGGCTTCGGGGTCAGGAGTGAGTAGGCAGATGTCGTCGACCACCCTGACGATGCGCACGGCCGTCCGCTGTTGGACGTAGGCCTCCATGCAGGCTGGTACTGGTCAGCCTCGATCGCACGCAGGATCATCCACATTGATCCGGTGCGCGCCTCGGTAGCGCTGTCCTTCGCCATGCCGGTCCCACGGACCCCGCCGAGCAGGTTCTCGATGAGGCCACGGTGGTCGTTCGGCACGGGCGGGTTCAGGACCCGCTCGCGCAGCTCGTGCAGTTGGTGTGCCAGCGGGGTCGGCTGCGGGCTGCGACCGCTCGTCGCCCACTGCTCGAGGAGAACCCCGAACCGGAAGACAACTCGGAGCGCAGCCGTCCCGTGGTCAGCTCGTTGACCAACCGTCCGTGCCAGCGGTCGACCAGGTCCGCGGAGATGGCCGTGCCAGGCACGGTGTCGTTGGCCAGAACGCCAAGATCTGCCAGTTCGGGGTGGACCTTCCGGCCCGCGTACGTGAGGTCCGCCAGCCCGCGGTACAGGTGCATGAGCCGCTGGTAGGGATCGGCTCCGGCCGCCGCTTCGGCGGTGAGGCGGTCGTAGGCGACCCGCAGCCGGGTGTGCTGCGCCCGCAACTCCTGGAGCTTTACAGCGGTCACGAACTGGGTGGTCGAGTCGGAAGGCATGGCCGCAGACGATAACGGCGGGGTGCGACACAGGTACGGTCGGTCAGGACGACTCGCGGTCGAGGCGCACCGCGCGTTCGCTCGCGACCAGGCCTCCGCCGCGCAGGGTCGCGGTGAGCGTGATCCCGGCCGCGATGATGACAAGGTTCTTCATGATGAACTGGCCCTCCATCGTCAGTACGCCGGAGGACGCGAACATCTCGCGCGGGAACAGCAGCAGCGGGGTAAGCGTGCCGGCCATCTGCAACAGCAGGAGCACCAGGGTCAGCCGCAGCAGGCGTCCGGTCAGCATGCCGAGCCCGATGCCCGTCTCCACCACCGCGAGGAGGTGACAACCGAGGTTGCCCGGCACGACATGAAAAGTCAGCGTGTCCACAGTGTGCCGGACGAGCGCGTCGACAGGACTGACCCCCGGCAGGTACTTCGGGATCGCGAACCACAGGAACACCACCCCGATGCTGATTCTCAGCAGCCGGATGCCATGGCGGGCGGCGAACCGGACGATCACGTCCTCGCGGTTCTTCGCGGCCAGCAGGAGGCGGGTTGTCATGGCGAAGCTCCTTGAGATCCCTTCGCGCACCGATGCCAGCGATCAGACCTTTTCGGACTAATCGCTAATATCAAAGCTAAGCCACAGCAACGTGCCCACGAGATCCGCCACGCGGCACGCGTGCCCGGTCGCCGGTCAGCCGCTCGGCCGAACACGTCCGTACACGAACACCGAAACATTTACGAAAGTCGTTGACTGTGGCGCCCGGTAGGCCCAATGCTGTCGCCATCGACATCTGTCGACATCAATCCCCCGTGGACCGTCCCTTCACGAGGAGGAACCCGCGCCATGAATGTCATTCGGATCCGTCGCGGCCGCGCCCGGCTGTTTCTCAGCGGCGCACTCGCCGCAGCGCTCGTCGCGACCGTGTCGGCCCTGCCCGGTGTCGCCAGCGCCGACACGACCGTCAACACCAACCAGACCGGCACCCACAACGGCTACTTCTACTCCTTCTGGAAGGACAGCGGCGGCACGGCCGGCATGACGCTGGGGCCCGGCGGCAGGTACAGCACCGCCTGGAGCGGCATCAACAACGTCATCGCCGGCAAGGGCTGGAAGCCCGGCGGCCGCCGGACCATCGTGTACTCAGGCAGTTTCACGCCGAGCGGCAACGCGTACCTCGCGGTCAACGGGTGGACCAGGAACCCGCTCGTGGAGTACTACATCGTCGAGACCTGGGGCGCGTGGCGCCCGCCGGGCGGACGGTCCCTGGGCACCGTCACCACCGACGGCGGCACCTACGACATCTACCGCACCGAGTACCGGGGCTACCCGTCCATCGGCGGCGCCATCGCGGGATTCTCCCAGTACTGGAGCGTGCGGCAGACCAAGCGCGTCGGCGGCGGCGCGATCACGGTGGGCAACCACTTCGACGCGTGGGCCAGCCGCGGCCTGAACCTCCTCGGCACGCACGACTACCAGATCCTGGCGACCGTGGGCTACCAGAGCAGCGGCACGTCGAACATCACGATCTGGAGCGCCCCGCTGATGTCCAGCGCACCGGCGTAGCTGTCAGGGCCGACCGGCGGCGACCTCGGCGTTGCTGCGCAGGATGCAGAACTCGTTCCCCTCGGGGTCGGCGAGCACGACCCAGCCGGTCCCGTCGGGGTTGCGCCGGTCGGCGACGGTGGTCGCGCCCAGCCCGATCAGTCGGGCGAGCTCGTCGTCGCGGGAGCCTTCCACCGGACGTACATCGAAGTGGATTCTGTTCTTGACCTGCTTGGGGTCGGGCACGTCGATGAACAGAAGCCGGTGCTGGCCGTCACGCGAATAGATCATGCATTCCTCGTGGCCCGACTCGTTCGGGTCGTCGGGGTCCTCGACGTAGTCCAGGACGGCCTGCCACCAGCGGGACAGGGTGAACGCGTCGGCGCAGTCCACCGTCGTGTGCGAGATGAAGGAGGTCATCCCGGCATCGTCGCAGATGGCGCCGGGCGCAGGAGGTCCGTGACGTCCGCGGGATAGGGGAAGGAGCCGGGCCGGTAGCCGCAGATCGGTTCCTCGGCGTACGGGTCGCCCGTGACGGCGTAGGCGCGGGCGCGGGAGCCGCCGCACACCGAGCGCAGCTCGCAGGCGCCGCACCGGCCCCGCAGCCGGTCGGGGTCGCGCAGGCCCGTGAACAGGGGTGCATTCCGGTAGATGTCGACCAGGCGCTGATGCCGCACGTCGCCGGCCGGCAGCGGCAGGAAGCCGCTGGGATGCACCTGCCCGCGGTGCGAGACGAAGACGAACCCGTTCGCGGCGCTCACCTGCAACGGTGGCCGGCGGGCACGGCCGGGCGGGCCGGCCAGGCCGAGGGCGTCGAGCCGGGCGCGCAGCCGGTGGTAGAGCGGTCCGAGGCCCACCGGCGGCACGCCACGGCGGGCCAGGACCGCGCGGTGCAGGCAGACCCGCCGGAAGTGGTGCGCCTCGGTCGCCTTGACCGGTACGTGCTCCCCCACCTCGTACAGGATGTTGAGGACGTCCTCCGCCTCGGCCGCGTCGAGGCCGGGAAGGCCGCGCCCACGCCCTGTGGCGACCAGGAAGAACACGCTCCACAGCAGGGCGCCGCGCGCGCGTACCTGGGCCGCGATGTCCGGCAGGTCGTTCACGGTGTCGCGGGTGACTGTCGTGTTGATCTGCACCTTCAGCCCGACGGCCGCGGCGTCGTCCCAGGCCCGCACCGTCAGCTCGTGGACGCCCGCGACGCCACGGAAGCCGTCGTGCGCCCAGGCGGTCGCGGCGTCCAGGCTCAGCGACACGGCCCGCGCGCCGGCCGCGTGCAGCCCGGCGAGCGCTTCGCGGGTCACCGTCGGCGTCCCCGACGGCGAGACCGACACGGCGAGCCCCAGCTCCGTGCCCCGGCGGACCAGCGTCGTCAGGTCCGGACGCTGGAAGGGGTCGCCGCCTGTGATCACGAAGAGCGGAGCCGGCCGGCCGAACTCGGCGACCTGCGTCATGAGGTCGACCGCCTGGTCGGTGGTCAGCTCGTGCGGATCGCGCTGCGGCCGCGCGGTGGCCCGGCAGTGCCTGCAGGCCAGCGGGCAGGCCTGCGTCGCCTCCCAGATGACGATGAACGGCCGGTCGGCGGCGGCCGCCCGCGGCACCCTGATCTCCCCCACGACCAGCAACGTCGCGTACGCGAGGGCGCCGGCTGAAGGGCCACCCGACGGGGGTACGCCGGGCCGAAGGTCCTACCGGCCGAGAATGATTCGGGCGATCTCGTCGATGGGCGCCGCCGGGAGGTGCCACGTGGGGGTGAAGTCGTCGGGCAGGGTCGCGCCGACATAGACCGAGACCCCGGCCGCACGGAGCATCGGGACGTCGTTCGGGGTGTCCCCCACAGCCGCGATCTGCTCCGGGGAGAGATCGAGGGCGTTCGCGTACCCGGCCAGCAGGGTGGGTTTGGTCGCCGGGAACACGTGGCGGTACCCACCCGTGCCGTCGGGTTCGGTGCCGAAGTGCGCGTCGACGCCCAGGCGTCGGGCGAAGTAGGCGACGTTGTCGGCGTAGGCGAGCGACACCAGGACCGTGGCGACGCCGGCCGCGCGCAACGCGGCGACGCCCTCGACCGCGCCGGGCGCGAGCGGGATGCCGGCGAGGACCGCATTCATGTCCTCCGTGCTGAGGGGACGCAGGTACTCCCACATGCCGAGCCGGGCTGCGACGATCTCCTCTTCGGTACGCGCCCGTTCCCAGACGGGGGTCTGACCGGCGAACCCGTACGCGTCGACGAGGGCCTCCAGGCACGTCCGCCCCCGGGTGAGCGTGCCGTCCAGGTCGAAGGCGACCAGCCGGATCCCGGACACAGCTTCTCCCCATCACGTCGCGGATAAGATTGTCGGAATGATCCGACGTCGTCTGGTCGTCTCGGGCGAGGTGCAGGGCGTCTGGTTCCGGGACACGTGCCGCCGCGTCGCCACGGGCGCCGGCGTGGCCGGTTGGGTGCGCAACCTACCCGACGGGGCGGTCGAGGCGGTCGTCGAGGGGCCGCCCGACGGGGTGGCCGAGGTGGTGGCGTGGGCGCGGCACGGCCCCGACCGGGCGACGGTCGAGGACCTCGCGCTCTTCGACGAGCAGCCCGAGGGCCTGCGGGGCTTTGAGATCCGCCCCACACCGGGACCTGGCGGGCGGCGGTGAGCCGGGCCGACTCGCTCAGGTTGCGCTCCCGTCCGCGAGCTGGTGACCCGTACTCCCGCCGCCGACCACTGCCCGCCGAGATGGCTTCGACGGCGGCGTCGGTGCCCACGTCGGACGGACAAATCCACCAATGTCGCATCGATGGCGTTGCCCGGTCGTGCGGAGCGGGTGAAGCGTAAACCGCCGCGCGTGGCCTGTGCACCACGCCGTGCGACAGGGTTGTCGCTTTGTGACAAGGCCGTGATGAAGCCGCGCCCGGTCCCACGCATCACGGCCGGATAGCCGTTGTGACACAAGGCGGTGCGGCCGCAAACTGGCACCGTGACCGACTCGCTGCCCGACCCCAACGGCGCCGCGGCCGACCATCTGCGCACCCTCGTGGCCGACTACGGCCCCCGCGTGCTCGATGACCGGGCCGCCCTGGCCAACCTCCTGCCCGACCTGTTCGCGGACCTGCCCAGGGAGCGCCGCATCGTGGAGGCCGCGGCGGGCGCCGGGGTCGGCGGTCGGCTCACCACCCTGACCGGCCAGGGGACGCCACTGCCGACGGCGGTCGCGACCGTGTCACGCACCCTCTCCGACGAGTTCTCGCTGACCCCGGGCGCGGCCGAGTGGGTCGTATCGACGTACGCGCGGGCGCTCGGGCTCGAGCCCGCCGGCCTGACCCCGCCGGCCACGCCCGTCGCCGCGCCGACGCCGGGTCTGACGGTGATGGACAACCCGTGGGCCCAGCCCGTGCCGTCGGTGCCGCCGTACCAGCCCTACCAGCCGGTGCCGTCCGGGCCGCCGTACCAGCCCGGCCAGGTCTCCGGGCCGCCCGGGTGGCCCACGACCGGCTACCCGCAGCCGTGGTCGGTGCCGCCCGCGCCGCCGAAGCCGCGCCGCACGTGGCTGGTCGTGCTGCTCATCGCCGTGCCCGTGCTGGCGTTGCTCGCCGGCACCGGCGCGTTCTTCGCGGTCAAGGTGTTCAACAGGGCCAACGCGGACTGCGTCGTCGGCACGTGGCGGCTGAGCAGCGAGACCATCGACTACACCAACCCGGCCAGCACGACGACGTACACGGGCAACGGGTCGATGACGGTGACCTTCAACAGCGACGGCACCGGCTCGATGGTCACCGACCATCTGGAGTTCGACCTCGGCGGCGGCAGCTCGTACACCCAGACGGGCAACGTCACCTACCGCTGGACCCGCACCGGCGACCGGATCGACTATACGGACGCCGCCGGACAGGTCACCACGGTCATCAAGATTTCGGGCCAGCCCGAGAAGTCGGAGACCCACGACGGCGGCCCGCTCACCAGCGACACGGTCACGTGCCGTAGCAACGCCCTGACGGCCACCGGCGGCGGCGAGTCGACGAACGACGACGGGTCGAAGGGCACCTACACCTACCGGCAGGAGTTCAACCGCCGGTAGGCGCCGTCAGATGCCGGATGCCCCCGTTGGAAAACCCGAAGGGACACGATAGGTTCCGCCCATGCCCCACGACGTCACCCCCAACGCCGCCGCACAGACCGAGGAACCAGCCGGGACCGGCCCGGTTCCGCCCGTCGCCGCCGTCCTGCCGACCCAGCGCACGCTGCACGGGCAGAGCTGGGTCGACGAGTACGCGTGGCTGAGCGAACGCGACAATCCGGACGTCATGGAGCACCTGCGCGCCGAGCGCGCCTACTACGACGAATCGGTCGCGCACCTGGCGGACGTCGCGGAGTCGGTCTTCGGCGAGATCGACCGGCGCGTGCTGCCGACGGACGAATCGGTCAGCTGGAAGCGCGGGGCGTTCTTCTACTACAGCCGCACGGTGGCCGGCAGCGAGTACGGGCAGTTCATGTCGACCCGTAACCCCGCCGTGGCGGGCCGGGTCGTGCTGGACGAGGCCGAGCTCGCCCGCGACGGCGACCGGGACGAGCGCGACGCGGACGTCGACGCCGTGGGGTATGTGAGCCTCGGCGTGCGCGAGGTCAGCCCGGACGGGCGCCTGCTGGCGTACGCGTTCGACACGACCGGCGACGAGATCTTCACGCTGCGCTTCCGCGACCTGTCCGCGGAGCGGGACCTGACCGGCGACGACGACCTGCAGGTCCTGGGCATGGTCGAGGAGGTGCCGCGGGCCTACTACGGCGGCGCGTGGAGCAGCGACTCGACGAACTTCTTCTACGTGGTGCCCGACGCCGCGATGCGGCCGTTCCAGGTGTGGCGCCATCAGATCGGCACGCCGTCCACGTCGGACATGCTGGTCTACACCGAGACGGACGCGCGCTTCGAGGTCACGGTGCGCGCGAGCACCTCGGGGGCGTACCTGTTCATCGAGTCGGCGAGCCGCGACACCACCGAGACGTGGCTGCTGCCCGCCGACACCCCGGCCGGCGCCCCGCGCCTGCTGGCGGCGCGCCGCCGCGGCGTGGAGTACCGGGTCGACCACGCCGACCACCACCTCTACATCGTGACCAACGACGAGGCGCCCGAGTTCCGCCTCATGCGGGCGTCGATCGCGGCCGCGCACCGCAACCAGTGGCGCGAGGTCACCCCGGCGCGGCCCGGCGAGCGGCTCATCGCCTGCCACGCCCTGGCCAACTTCCTGCTGCTCGAGCTGCGCCGGGAGGGCTTCCCGCTGCTGCGGGTCGTCGACCGGGCCACCGGCGAGGAGCGGGAGATCCACCCGGAGACGGCGGCGGGCCGTCTGGCCCTGGCCACCCAGTTCGAGTACCGGGCGACGAGCGTGACCATCCAGGTGGACTCGCTCATCGAGCCGCCCCGGTGGTTCGACGTCGACCTGCGCACCGGCCAACGGATGCTGCGCAAGATGACCTACGTGCCCGGGTACGACCCGACCGCGTACCACACCGAGCGCCGCCACGCGCAGGCGCCGGACGGCACCCAGGTGCCGGTCACCCTGGCCTGGCGGCACGGCACCCCGCTCAACGGCACCGCGCCGTGCGTGACGTGGGGCTACGGCGCCTACGAGTCGTGCGACGACCCGTCCTTCGACATGGCCCTGCCGAGCCTGCTCGACCGGGGCGTCGTCTACGCCCTGACGCACCCGCGCGGCGGCGGCGAGCTGGGCCGCGGCTGGTGGCAGGCCGGCCGGCTGGGCGCCAAGCCGAACACCTTCACCGACCACGCGGCCGTCGCCGACTGGCTGGCCGGCGGGCAGCCGCACCAGCCGGCGCTCGTGGACGGCGAGCGCATCGTCACCCGGGGCCGCTCGGCCGGCGGCCTGCTGCAGGGCGCCGCGTTCGCGACCCGCCCGGACCGGTGGCGGGCCGTGGTGGCCGAGGTGCCGTTCGTGGACGTGCTCAACACGATGCTCGACCCGAGCATCCCGCTCGCGGTCAACGAGCGCGACGAGTGGGGCGACCCGCGGGTGCCGGAGATGTTCGGCCTCATGGCGGCCTACTCCCCCTACGAGAACACCCACCGGGGCCGCCGCCACCGCGGCCGCCGACCGGCCCTGCTGGTGACGGGCGCCGTGCACGACGCCCGGGTGATGGTGCACGAGCCCGCCAAGTGGGTCGCCCGGCTGCGGGCCAACGCCGCCGAGGGCGACGGGACGATCCTGTTCCGCGTCGAGCTCGGGGCCGCCGCGCACGCCGGCCCGGCGGGCCGCTACGCGCACTACCGGTACGAGTCGGAGGTGTACGCGTTCGTGCTCGACCAGCTCGGCCTGCGCGACGCGACGCCCGCGCCGGCGCTGCCGGCCCAGCGCCAGCCGGTCGACTTCGGTACGGGCAGCTTCCGCACGATCTCGTCGGCCATGGGTCAGCCGGTGCCGACCGCCACCCAGGTCGTCGCCCCGCCGGCGCCCGCCGCGCCGGTCGAGGACTTCGAGGACGAGCGGTACTACTACGGCCCCGACGACGCCCTCGTGCCCGCCGAGCCGGTCCCGGCCGCCCCGCCCGTGGCGGTCGCGCCCCCGCCGGTGGCTCCCCCGGCCCCGATGACCCCGCGGCCCGCCG
>NZ_BAAALT010000289.1:0-14333 GCF_039528515.1 Luedemannella flava | reverse complement strand
GCCGGCGCGTAGGGGCCGGCGTGCGGCTGGCCGGGCCCGTGCGGCGGTTGTGCGGGCCCGTGCGGTGCGGCGGGGTGTCCCTGCGGCCCCATGCCGGGCTGACCGGGGTAGGGCCCCTGAGGGCCCGGGTGGGGTCGCGGCGGGCCCGCGTGCGGCGGCTGGCCCGGACCGTGCGGGGGCGGCTGGCCGTAGCCCTGACCTGCCACCGGGTAACCCTGCGGGGGGCGGGGCTGGGCCTCGACGCCCTCCGCGGCCTGGGCCCGGGCGCGGCGCGCGGCGCGCTCGCGTTCGAGCAGGTCGGCCATCTCGTCGTCGGCTTCCTCGGTGGGCGTGACCCGCGTCCACGGCATGGTCGGCACGGTCGCCCAGGAGGGCGCCGAACGTTCCGGCCGTTCGTCGCGGCGGTCGTCACTCACCAGGCCACCTCGTCACGATCAGTGCTGAAAAAGCCGTATGCCGGTCTGTGGAAGCTGTGGGTAAAGTCTCCAAGCCGGCTGCGTAGGGAGGTTACGGCGTGCATTCGGATCTTGCCACCGTACCCCCAGGCAGAACCGCTGACCGACTGTCTACTTTGCCCGTTCTGTAGGCATTAGCGGTTGCCGGCTTCCGGCGTTACGCCACCTACCGGCAGGCCACTGTGGCCGCGTGTGTTACCAACTCGGTATTCGGCTTCCTCCGTGGCTTTGTCTTCTTGGCGACGGTCGCCGGCGCCGGCGCGTCGGGAACCGCCGCCGGATACACCAGTGAGCAGTTGCTCACATTCTGTTGGGTAACGCAAGGGCTGATCGGCGTTGTCGCCCTGTGGGGCTGGAACGAACTCGGTGAGCGCATCCGCACCGGTGCCGTCGTCGCCGACCTGCTGCGCCCGATCAGCCCGGTGACCAGCTATCTCGCCGTGGACCTCGGCCGCGCCGGGGTCGCGCTGATCACCCGTTTCGTGGTGCCCGTCGCGGTCGGGGCGCTCTTCTTCGACCTCTACGTCCCCCACCGCCCCGCCACGTACCCGATCTTCGCCGTTTCCGTCCTGCTCGGCGTGATCGTCTGTTTCGGCTGCCGGTTCCTGCTCAACGCGACCGGCTACTGGCTGCTCGACCTGCGCGGGATCACCGTGGTGTGGCTGGTCGCCAGCGGCCTGCTGGCCGGTCTCACGTTCCCCCTGCCGTTCCTGCCCGACTGGGCGGTCACCGCGCTGTGGGTGCTCACCCCGCTGCCGTCGATCATGCAGGGGCCGTTGGACATCCTCGTCGAGCGGGGCGACGCGACCCGGGCGGGCCTCACCCTGGCGGCCCAGTCGCTCTGGGCGGTGGTCCTTCTCCTGATCTGTGGGTACGTGCAGCGGCGCGCGGAGCGCAAGCTGGTGATCCAGGGTGGCTGAGCCCGGGGTGGTGGCGGGCACGGCCGGCATCTACCGCCGCGTGCTCGCCGCCCAGATCCGCAGCCAGGCGTCCTACCGCGCGTCGTTCGCGCTCGACGTGTCGCTCAACGGGCTGGTCCCGATCCTGGACCTGATCACCATCCTGGTGGTTTTCGGAGTGACCCGGTCGCTCGGGGGCTTCACCGCCACCGAGGTCCTGGTCATGTTCGGCCTGTCGGCCACCGCGTTCTCGGTCGCCGACCTGGCCGTCGGCAACATCGAGCGGATCGGCTTCTACGTGCGCTCCGGCCTGCTCGACGCGGTCCTGCTGCGCCCGCTGTCCGGGTTCGGGCAGCTGCTCGTGCTCGACTTCACCCCGCGTCGCGCCGGTCGGGTCATCGTGTCGGTCGTCGTGCTCGCCGTGGCGCTCACCCGCGCCGACGTGGACTGGACGCCGGCCCGGGCGGCGCTGGTCGCGCTCGCACCGCTGGCCGGGGCGGTCATCTTCGGCGCCGTGTTCGTCGTCGGCGCGACCGTCGCGTTCTGGTGGATCGACTCGGGCGAGTTCGCCAACGGGTTCACCTACGGCGGGCGCGACTTCACGTCGTACCCGATCAACATCTACAGCACGTTCTTCCGCCGCGCGTTCGCGTACTCCCTGGGGTTCGGTTTTGTGGCCTACTACCCGGCGCTGGCCCTCCTGGGCCGCGCCGATCCGCTGGGCCTGCCGTCCTGGGTGAGCTGGGCGTCGCCCGCCATCGCGGTCGTGGCCGCGCTCGGCGCGACGCTGATGTGGCGGAGGGGCATCAGGCGCTACCGGAGTACGGGGTCATGACGGTCATCGAGGCGCGCGGCCTGCGCAAGGAGTTCACCATCACCCGGTCGCTCGGGCGGCTGCGCCGGTCCAAACGCGTCCTTGCCGCCGTCGACGGGGTGGACCTCACCGTCTGCGAGGGCGAACTGCTCGGCTATCTCGGTCCGAACGGCGCCGGCAAGTCGACGACGATCAAGATGTTCACCGGCGTGCTCACCCCCACGTCCGGGCACCTGCGCGTGTGCGGGCTGGAGCCGGTGCCGCAGCGGACGCGACTGACCCGGCAGATCGGCGTCGTCTTCGGTCAGCGCTCCCAGCTGTGGTGGGACCTGCCGCTGCGCGAGTCGTTCGAGCTCGCGCGCCACATCTGGCGGGTGCCGGCCGTCGAGCACGCCGCCCGGCTGCGGATGCTGCGCTCGCGCCTCGACCTGGACGCCTTTCTCGACACCCCGGTCCGGCAGCTGTCGCTGGGTCAACGGATGCGCGGTGATCTCACGGTGGCCCTGCTGCACGCGCCGCGCGTCCTGTTCCTCGACGAGCCGTCCATCGGCCTCGACGTGGTGAGCAAGCAGGCGGTGCGCGCGTTCCTCACCGAGCTGCGCGACGCGGGCGACACCACGGTGGTGCTCACCACCCACGACCTCGCCGACATCGAGCGCCTGTGCCGCCGCCTCGTCGTCATCGACCACGGCCACGTGGTCCACGACGGCACCCTCGCCGACCTGCACGCCCGCTACGGTTCCCGCCGCCGGGTGATCGTCGACTTCGAGGCACCCCCGACGACCTCGCTCGACCTCCCCGGAGTCTCGGTCGAGTCCCGGGACGGCGCCCAGGTCACGTTCTCCATCGACGGCACCGTGACGACGGCCGGCGCACTGGTCGCCCGCCTCCCTGAGCTGGGCTCCATCCGCGACCTGACGGTCACCGAACCCGCCATCGAGGACGTCATCGCCCAGCTCTACGCGTCCCCAGCCGAGGCCGCACCACGCGCGTGAGCGGTGAAGCCGAACCGGGCGGAGATCGGGGGCTGGCTCAGGCGCTGTCCGTACGCGTCCACCGCAGCGGACAAGGTCCTATCGATCAGATCCTCGACTTCCAGCCAGCGGACATCGAGGTTGTCTGAGCGTAGGAGCGTGACGGTATCCGTCGGTGCCGACGCAAAAAGGGGTTGCCCGTTCTCCTTACGCGCGTCCGCCCAGGCTGCAACCGACACGACCAGTACGTTGGGATCGTCGACAGTGACAACGATGCGGTAGTGCATGGCGAGGTCCAGGACGGTGATTGTGAGACCGACCAGGGTTAATCCGCGCGTACCGTGGCCCCGAACGCTGAGCCGTCCCTCCGCGGCAGGGTCGATACGTTTGAACGCCGACACGAGCCCGTCGCACGAGTCCTGAAGATGGCGACGCATCCGTGTGGTGAGTGCTTCGCTCAGGGCCGCCGCTTCTTCGATCTCACTCATGGTGGTGCGATCGCGGTTGCGCTCGATGCGTTCGGCGTAGGCGAGTGCGATATCGACGGCGTTCTGCGACGCCGGCCGCACCACGGCGGGTCGTTCGATCTCGGTGCGGAGGGCGACGATCTCCAGTTGGGCGAAGAGGCGGATGAGGGGGCGCAGGTCGTTGTCGTTGGCCGCGTCGAGAGCGCGGATGTAGTCCTCACGGTTGCGGCGGTCCACGACGAGCGGCGCGTGGCGGGCCTGGAGCAGGACCAGCAGTGTGAGTGCCCGTGCGACTCGGCCGTTGCCGTCGGTGAACGGGTGGATGCAGATGAACCGGTGGTGCAGCCAGGCCGCACGGACGACCGGATGGACATCGGTCATCTCAGCGTGGAGCTTCACAAGCCGCTCCATCTGCGCCTGTACGTGTTCCGGGGGTGTGTACTCCAGCATGGTGCCGTCGCCCCGGCGGACGTGGTTGGCGTGGGTCTTCCACTCGCCGTGCGGTAGGGGCACCTGGACCAGGTGGCCCAGCGCGTTGCGGCCCTCGTACGTGAGCTGGTGCTGGGTGATCAGCTGGTGCAGTTCGCGGACGAAGAAGATGGACAGGTCCCGTCCGTCGCGGACGGCCTCCGTGAGGTACTCCAGGGCGCCCAACTGGTCGCTGATGAGGCGGAGCGCGTCGTCGCTGACCCCGCCCTCCCGCTCGGCGACCTCGATTGTGATCCCCTCGGCGACGAGGGCCTCCGTGACGCCCCAATCAAGATCATAGAGTCGCTCGATGATGCCGGTCTCGATGGCGTGACGGCGCAGGCTACGCTGCCGGGCCTCGGCGAACTCCTCGGCGGAGGCGTGGCGGATGGACTCCTCCCAGGCCACGCGCAGCGCGTCGACCGTCGAGAGGACGGGTGTCACCGTCCCGTTCAGGTCGGGCAGCGGCTCTACCTCGCGCCAGCGCATCGTCACGACTCCGAGCGTAAGGCTTCGGCCGTCTGGTGACGGGTGGTCGGACGTGGTGTCCTGCGAGGTTTTTCGGGGTTTGCGGGGTTCCCGGAGGCGATTGTTGATCGCCTCAAGTGGAATCGTGCGGGCTGGTGGCCCTCAGAAGGGCGCGTTCGCCGCACGAATCTCATGTGGACGATCAGCCACCGGTGCCCGTTCGGTGATTTGACCGGTCTGTGCCTCGATGACAGGGGATGTTGATCGTCTTATGTGGATTCGTGGTCGGGATGTGGGGACCTGGCGCCGGATCGCGGTCACGAATCCTGTGTGGACGGTGGTCAGCGGTGTTCCATGATGAGGGTCAGCCAGGTGTCGGGGGTCAGGGCCTCGTAGGAGTGGGGGGCGTCGCCGGGGAACGTGGCGTAGTCGCCCGCCGACAGGTCGATGAGGGCGTCGACCGGGCCCACCCGGACGGCGCCGTGGCCCACGATGACGTGCTCGACGCTGCCGACCAGGTGCGGCTCCGCTACGCGGACGGCGCCGGGCTCCATGCGGATGACGTAGATGTCGCGGCGCGTGCCGGGCGGGCCGGAGGCCAGCAGGGTGCCGGTGAAGTGCGCCTGGTCGGAGCGGACGACGTCGCCCTCGCCGGCGCGGATCACCCGGACCGGGGGCGTCACCGGCTCCACCAACTGGGCGAACGGCACGTTCAGCGCCACGCCGAGCGACCACAGGGTCTCCACGCTCGGGTTGGCGGCGCCGGATTCCAGTTGCGACAGGGTCGACTTGGCGATGCCGGCGCGGCGCGCCACCTCGGTGAGGGAGAGCCCGGCGCGCTCGCGTTCGCGGCGCAGGGCCGCGGCGATGACCGTGCCGATCCCGGTGTCGCTCATCAGTGTTCGCTCCATCGGTCGAGGTATTCGGTTTGACGAACAGCGCCAGTCGCGTTCACTATTTTGAACCATGCGTACGCTCTGGCGAACACTGGATCGCCGGCTCATCCGCGACGTCGCCGCCCTGGGACTCGCGGCCGGGTTCGTGGGGCTGTCGTTCGGTGCCATCGCCGTCGCCTCCGGGCTGCCGGGCTGGGCCGTCGTCGCCATGTCCACGCTCGTCTTCGCGGGCGGGTCGCAGTTCATGGCCGTCGGCATGATCGCCGCCGGGAACCCGGTCGCCGCCGTGCTCGGCGGCCTGCTGCTCAACGCCCGGCACTTCCCGTTCGGGATGGCCGTCGCCGACGTGCTCGGCGCCCGGTGGCGCAACCGCCTGGTGGGCAGCCACCTCATGATCGACGAGTCGGTGGCCTTCGCCCTGGCGCAACCGGACGAGAGACTGCGCCGGCAGGCGTACTGGATGACGGGGTTGACCTTGTTCGTGTGCTGGAACACCGGCACCGTGGCGGGGCTCGCGCTGGGCAACGCGGTCGGGGACCCGGCGACGATCGGGCTCGACGCGGCGTTCCCCGCGGGCCTGCTCGCGCTGATCCTGCCGGGGCTGCGCGAACCCGCCGCGCGGCGGGTGGCGGTTGTGGGGGCCGCGGTCGCGGTCCTCACCACCCCGCTGCTCCCCGCCGGCCTGCCGGTGCTGCTGTCCCTCGTCGGCCTCGTGGCGGCCGGCGTCGGCCGCCCCCGCGGTTCGGAACCCGCGGAGGTGCCGGCATGACGTTGGTGATCGTTATCGGGCTGCTGGCCGTGGGGACCTTTGCGCTGCGGTTGGGCGGGGCCGTGCTGCGGGGCAGGGTCACGCTGCCCGGCTGGGCGCGGCGGTTGCTGCCGCTCTCGGCGATCGCGCTGCTCGCGGCGCTGGCCGCCACGGCGGCGTGCACCGACGGCGGCTCGTTCGTGGGCGTGGCGCGCCCCGCGGGCGTACTCGTGGGGGCGGTGTTGGCGTGGCGGCGGGCGCCGTTCATCGCCGTGGTGGTCGCCGCCGCGGTCGTCGCGGCGGGGCTGCGCCTGCTCGGGGTGCCGTGACCGGCTAGATCTGCTCGCCGATCTTGACCTGCGGGGCGGGCATGCGGATCTTGCGGAACGTGATCGACCGCATGATCGCGTAGAAGTAGTGGCCGCCCATCTTGGTGGTCGTCTTCGGGAGGCGCTCCTTGATGAGGCGCTTGACCTTGCGGCAGAGCAGGAAGCTGTCGATGATCACCGCGAGGGCCAGGAACACCCAGAACAGGTTGGCGGCCACCTGGACGGCGGGCGGCATGGACTTCGACGAGCCCACGATCACGATCAGGGCGCCGAGGAAGAACATCGTGCCGATGTTGCGGCGGGAGTCGACGACGTCGCGGACCAGCCGGCGCTCCGGGCCGCGGTCGCGGGGGAGCAGCTTGTCCTCGCGGCCGGCGAGCATGGCGGCGCGGTTCTCGGCCCGCTCGGCGCGGTCCTTCTCGCGCAGGCGCCGGTAGGCCTCGCGGCGGTTCTTCGGCGGCGGCTCGGCGACACGGCGGCCGCCGTCCTTGCGCTTGGGGGTGGCCCGGCCCTTGCTCGGCGTGTACGCCTTGGACTGGGCGTCCGCCAGCGTCCCCTCGTCGGCCGGGGCGGCCTCAACCTGGGCGACGGCGTCGGCGACGAGATCATTGGACTTGCGACGGAACAGTGTGGGCACGGGGCAAGGGTAGCCGAGCCCCGCGCCCACGGCTAAGCGTGGTGAGGCGGCGACGTAACCAGTGTCACGGCCGCTCGATGTGGGCGCCGAGGCCGGCGAGCTTGGCCTCGAAGTCCTCGTACCCGCGGTGGATCAGGCTGACGCCGTAGACCGTCGAGGTGCCCTCGGCGGCCAGCGCGGCGATCAGGTGGCTGAACCCGGCCCGCAGGTCGGGGATCACCAGGTCGGCCGCGTGCAGCTTGCTCGGGCCGGCGATCACCGCGGAGTGGTTGAAGTTGCGCCGCCCGAACCGGCACGGCGTGCCGCCCAGGCACTCCCGGTACACCTGGATGGTGGCGCCCATCTGGTTGAGCGCCTCGGTGTAGCCGAGCCGGCGCTCGTACACGGTCTCGTGCACGATCGACAGGCCGCGCGCCTGGGTGAGCGCCACGACCATGGGCTGCTGCCAGTCGGTGCCGAAGCCGGGGTGCACGTCGGTCTCCAGGACCGTGGCGCGCAGCTCGTCGCCCGGGTGCCAGAAGCGGATGCCGCCCGGCTCGTGCGGCCCGTGCGGGTCGGTCACCTCGAACTTGCCGCCGACCGAGCGGAACACGTTGAGAAAGGTCATCATGTCGGCCTGCCGGGCGCCGCGCACGAGCACGTCGCCGCCGGTGGCCAGCGCCGCCGAGGCCCAGCTCGCCGCCTCGATCCGGTCGGGGATGGGGCGGTGCGCGTACCCGTCGAGGCGGGCCACGCCCTCGATCTCGATCACCCGGTCGGTGTGCACCTTGATGATCGCGCCCATCTTCTGCAGGACGCAGATGAGATCCATGATCTCCGGCTCGACCGCCGCGTTGCGCAGCTCGGTGACACCCTCCGCGAGTACGGCCGTGAGCAGCACCTGCTCGGTCGCGCCCACGCTGGGGTACGGCAGCTCGAACTTGGTGCCGCGCAGCCCGTTCGGGGCTGTGAGGGTGATGCCGTCCGGCTGCTTGTCGACGATCGCGCCGAACTCGCGCAGCGCCCCGATGTGGAAGTCGATCGGCCGGTCGCCGATGTGGCACCCGCCGAGGTCCGGGATGAAGGCGTGCCCCAGGCGGTGCAGCAGCGGCCCGCAGAACAGGATCGGGATCCGGCTCGACCCGGCGTGGACGTTGATCTCGTCGGCGCTCGCCGACTCGACGTTCGTGGGATCGAGCACCAGCTCACCGGGCTCGGGGCCCTCGCTGACCCGGACGCCGTGGACCTCGAGCAGGCCCCGGACCACCTCGACGTCGCGGATGCGCGGCACGTCGAACAGGCGGCTGGGGGTCTGGCCGAGCAGCGCGGCCACCATGGCCTTCGAAACCAGGTTCTTCGCGCCCCGGACGCGGACCTCGCCGCGAAGGGGGGTGTTGCCGTGCACCACGAGAACGTCGTTGCTCAACGTGAACCTCCGGCGGGTCAAAAACGCGGGGACGGCGGACGCCAGAAACGGGGCGTGGGGGTACGAGATCACACGCGCCCTGGCCGGAAGCATAACCGCCCGTTCACCGTGGGAAACCCCACAGCCGCAGGTACGACAGTCGGCGACTGGACCGTTACTGAGCGGGTAGGGCCAGCATCTGGTCCAGCGCCACGCGGGCGAAGTGGGCCGTGTCCGCGTCGACCGTGATTACGTTGGGTACACGTCCGGCGACAAGTTCCTCCAGCGCCCACACGAGGTGCGGCAGGTCGATCCGGTTCATGGTCGAGCAGTAGCAGACCGTCCGGTCGAGGAACGAGACCGTCTTGTCCGGGTGCCGGTTGGCCAGCCGCCGCACCAGGTTGAGCTCCGTGCCGATGGCCCACGCCGAGCCGGCCGGCGCCGCGTCCAGCGTCTTGATGATGTACTCCGTGGAGCCGACGTAGTCGGCGGCCGTCACGACCTCGTGCCGGCACTCGGGGTGCACCAGGACGTTCACGCCCGGGACCCGCTCGCGCACCTCGTTGACGCAGTCGAGGGTGAACCTGCCGTGCACGGAGCAGTGGCCCCGCCAGAGGATCATGCGGGCCTGGGCCAGCTGCTCGCTGGTGAGTCCGCCGTCGCGCTTGTGCGGGTCGTAGAGGACGCAGTCGTCCAGCGTGAAGCCCATCTCAAGGACCGCCGTGTTGCGGCCCAGGTGCTGGTCCGGGAGGAACAGGACCTTCTGTCCCTGCTCGAACGCCCAGGTGAGCGCCCGCTTGGCGTTCGACGAGGTGCACACCACGCCGCCGTGGCGGCCCACGAAGCCCTTGATCGCCGCGGACGAGTTCATGTACGTGACCGGGACGACCCGGTCGGCGATGCCCTCGGCCTCGAACAGCTCCCACGCCTGCTCGACCTGGCTCAGCACGGCCATGTCCGCCATCGAACAGCCGGCCGCCAGGTCCGGCAGGATCACCCGCTGCCCGGGCGTGGTCAGGATGTCCGCGCTCTCCGCCATGAAGTGCACGCCGCAGAAGACGATGAACTCCGCCTCCGGGCGGGCGGCCGCGTCGCGGGCCAGCTTGAACGAGTCGCCCGTGACGTCGGCGAACTGGATCACCTCGTCGCGCTGGTAGTGGTGACCGAGGATGAACAGCCGGTCGCCGAGCGCCTTCTTGGCCGCCGTCGCGCGGGCGACGAGGTCGGGGTCGCTCGGTGCGGGCAGGTCACCCGGGCAGTCGACGCCACGCTCCGAGTCGGCGTCGCTGCCCCGACCGAGGAGCAGCAGGGCGGTCGCGGTCGGCGAGGGTTCGGCGAACACAGTCACGCTCACATGGTCCCACGCGCGGCGGTGATCGCCATCGGTGTGTGATCCGGCAGACTTCGCTTTCGTGCGCGTAGTCATCTGCCCCGACAAGTTCGCCGGCACCCTCACCGCCGTCGAGGCGGCCCGGGCGGTGGCCGCCGGCTGGGCGTCCGCGGCGCCCTTCGACGACCTACGCCAGCGACCGCTCTCCGACGGCGGGCCGGGGTTCGTCTCCGTGCTCGCCGAGGCCGTCCCGGGGCGGCTGGTGTCCGTGCCGACGGTCGACCCGCTGGGCCGGCCGGTCGTCGGAACTCTTCTGATCGCCGGTCCCACCGCGTATGTCGAGAGCGCCGACGCCTGCGGCCTGCACCTGCTGGACCCGTCCGAGCGCGATCCGTCCGTCACCACGTCATACGGCCTGGGCGCCCTCGTGGCGACGGCGGTGGAGCACGGGGCGCGGGAGATCGTGGTGGGTCTGGGCGGTTCGGCTACGAACGACGGCGGGGCCGGTCTCCTGGCCGCCCTCGGCGCGACCCCGCTCGACGCGGCGGGCTACGCCGTCCCTTATGGCGGCGCGGCGCTGCTCGGCTGCGCCTCGCTCGACGGCGTACCGCGTGTGCGCGACGCCACCCTGGTCGCGGCGACCGACGTCGACGCGCCGTTGACCGGTCTCTACGGCGCCAGCGCCGTCTTCGGCCCGCAGAAGGGCGCCACCCGCGAACAGGTACTCCGGCTCGACGCGGCGCTCGACCGCTTCGCGACCGTCCTGGAGCGCGACCTGCCCGGCTGCCCGCCGGGCCTCGCCGCGCTGCCCGGCGCGGGGGCCGCCGGCGGGATCGGCGCGGCCCTGCTCGCGATGGGCGGGCGCCGCGAGTCGGGCATCGGGCTCGTACGGCGCCTCACCGACCTGGACGCCGCCCTCGACGAGGCGGACGTGGTGATCACGGGCGAGGGCATGTTCGACGACCAGTCGCTGCGCGGCAAGGTCGTGGCGGGCGTAGCCGAGGCGGCCCGCGACCGGGGCGTCCCGTGCCTGGTCCTGGCCGGCCAGGTCGAGGCCGGCCGGCGCGGCGCGCTCGCCGCCGGCGTGACGGAGTCCCACGCGCTCGCCGACCAGCCCGGCGGCCTGGCGGCAGCCCTTGCCCGCCCCGCGGAGGTCCTCCACGACCTGTCCGCCCGCCTGGCCCGCCAATGGAGCCGCTGACCCTGCCACGACATACCCGCCGCCCGCGCCCCTCGCCATAGGCGACCTTCTGGCGGGGCGGAAGTTGAGCAGTCACCACCAGAAGCGCACATATGACGAGAGGTAGAGGCTCGTGGCGCCAGATGTGCGTTGCTGGTGGGGTGACCAGCCCTCCGTCCCGCCAGATGTGCGCAATTGGCGAGGTGGGCGGCGTGAGCCCCGCCATCTGTGCGCATGTGGTGACGTGGCCGATCCGGTGAGCCGTTATGTGTGCACATTCAGCGCTGATCGAGCTCGCCACGTGTGAGCTTGTGGCGGACGGGAAGGTGGACGTCCTGGCACGAGGGGACTGTAGGCGAGGGGTCGAGGCGGGCAGGTAGCGGTGTGACTGGTGGGTCACATGATCAACTCCGTGGGGCGGGACGTGCCTAGAATGGGGAATTGCCGGCCGGGCGGGTAGCGTTACCCCGGACGGACCTCATCACCGGCGTCAGGGAGTACCTACCGTGACTGTTTCGCAGACCTCCGAGTCGACCCAGGCCGCGTCGGGCGTCGTGCTCAGCGACGCGGCGGCGACCAAGGCGAAGGCCCTGCTCGACCAGGAGGGCCGCGACGACCTGCGGCTTCGCGTGGCGGTGCAGCCCGGCGGCTGCTCCGGCCTGCGCTACCAGCTCTTTTTCGACGAGCGCGAGCTTGAGGGCGACGTCGTGACCGAGTTCGGCGGCGTCGGTGTCGTCGTGGACCGCATGAGCGCGCCCTACCTGGCCGGCGCCACGATCGACTTCGTGGACCGCATCGACGCTCAGGGCTTCACCATCGACAACCCCAACGCGCAGAACTCCTGCGCCTGCGGCGACTCGTTCCACTAATCAGACTCGTTCCACTAATCAGACGTATCGTCACCGGCCCGGCCGCCACACGCGGCCGGGCCGGTGGTGTCTGTGACGGCGCCCGGCCGGTAGGCTTGTCCGGCAACCGGCCCGTCGGCAGGCGGCTTCGCTGCGCTGTGCGCCGTTTGCCGCGCCGACGCATCTCCCCGGCGTGACACGTCCGCCGCACCGAGACCTAGGGGCCCGTCCGATGAGAGTCGCCGTAACCGGCTCAATCGCCACCGACCACCTGATGCACTTCCCGGGTCGCTTCGGCGACCAGTTGCTCGCTGACCAGCTGCACAAGGTCTCGCTGTCCTTCCTCGTGGACGACCTTGTCGTCCGGCGGGGCGGCGTGGCGGCCAACATCGCCTTCGGCATGGCCCAGCTGGGCCTGCGTCCGGTGCTCGTGGGCGCGGTGGGTGTCGACTTCGACGACTACCGCTCCTGGCTGGAGCGTCACGGCGTGGACTGCGAGTCGGTGCACGTCAGCGAGGTTGCGCACACCGCCCGCTTCGTCTGCACGACGGACGAGGAGATGTGCCAGATCGCCTCGTTCTACGCCGGCGCGATGAGCGAGGCCCGCAACATCGAGCTCGGCCCGGTCGCCCACCGCCTCGACGGCCTCGACCTGGTGATCATCAGTGCGAACGACCCCGACGCGATGCTGCGCCACTCCGCCGAGTGCCGCGCCCGGGGGCTCGCGTTCGCCGCGGACCCGTCGCAGCAGCTCGCCCGCATGGACGGTGCCGACGTGCACGCCCTGATCGAGGGCGCCGACTACCTGCTCACCAATGAGTACGAGAAGTCGTTGCTGGAGTCGAAGGCGGGTCTCACGGACGCCCAGGTGCTCGACCTTGTCAAGATCCGGGTCACCACCCTCGGCAAGGACGGCGTGGAGATCACCGGCCGCGGCCTGGACCGCATCCACGTGCCGGTCGCCAAGGAGGTCCGCGCCTACGACCCGACCGGGGTCGGCGACGGCTTCCGCGCGGGCTTCTTCGCGGCCCTGTCCTGGGGGCTGGGGCTGGAGCGGGCGGCCCAGGTCGGCTCGCTGCTCGCCACCCACGTGCTGGAGACGGTCGGCACCCAGGAGTACGACATCCGTTCGGACATCTTCGCGAAGCGGCTCGCCGAGTCCTACGGCGACGCGGCCGCCGACGAGGTCGCGGCGCACCTGAGCCCGCTCGCCTGATTCGTTGGCCTGAGCGCGTCGCCCCCGGCGGGGGTTTGGCCGGGGGCGACGCGGGCCGACGCTGTGACCGCGGGGACGCTCTGTTCGGGCGTCGTCCGGGCCACCCACACCCTGGTCGGCCATTGAATCAGGGGAGCTATGGAAGCGCTCCCATTGTGGGCCAGGAATCTTACGGATGTCAATGCGGGTGACCGCTACACGCGCCGGACGTCGTAGGTGTCCGGCGCAGGGGAGCCCAGATACTCCTGCTGGCGCATGCGGCACCAGGCCGGCACGTCGACGGCGGCCGCCGGATCGTCCGCGAGCAGTCGCACCACCGTGCCGGCGGGAGCGTCCGCCATCCGCCGCGCCAACGTGATCACCGGCAGCGGACACCGCTCCCCGCGACAGTCGAGCACCTCGTCAGGCATGTCGCCACCCGGTTCGCCCTGAGATCCCGGATGGGAAGGGTCGCCGTGGCGACCACCTTGATCCAGGATCCGCGAGGTGGGACGGGGCGGGGAGGCGGGTCACAGGCCCACCGCCCCCGACTGGGCGCGCAGGCGGGCGACCACGTCCGGCAGAACGGCCAGAAAGCGGTCGACCTCCGCCCCGTCGACGTCCGTCGGGAGGGACAGGCGCACGTTGCCGTGCGAGAGGACGCCCATCGCGACCAGTACGTGGCTGGGCTCCAACGTGGAGGACGTGCACGACGACCCGGACGACACGGCGAAGCCGAGCCGGTCCAGCTCGTGGACCAGCGCCTCGCCGTCGACGTAGAGCACGGAGAACGTGACCAGGTGCGGCAGCCGGTCGACGGGGTCGCCCACCACCTCCACGTCGGGCACCGTGGCCGCGACCGTGGCGCGTACCCGGTCGACCAGGGCGCGCAGGCGCGCGTCGGCGGCCGCGGACTCCGCGGCCACGGCCCGCAGGGAGGCGGCGGCCGCGACGATCGCCGGCAACGCGGGAGCGCCGGGTGCCCGGCCGGACTCGCGCTCGTCGGTCGGGAACGGGGCCACCCAGCGCGCCCCGGCACGGACCACCAGCAGACCCACGCCGGGCGGGCCGCCCCACTTGTGCGCGCTGCCCGACAGCACCGACCAGCCGGTCGGCACGGGTGCGCGACCCAGGATCTGCGCGGCGTCCACATACAACGGGACCCCGGCCGCGGCGCGCACCTCGGCCACCTCGGCGACCGTCTGGACGGTGCCCACCTCATGACTCGCCGCTATCAGCGC